>JAFSLP010000056.1 GCA_017448345.1 Paludibacteraceae bacterium
CGTATTGTCCGCTGCCCGAACTATTTGGGCGAAGTGACCATCTGGACGGGTGCGTTGCTCAGCGCTATTGGCGCAGGGCTGACTTGGTGGCAGTGGCTGATTGTGGCTATCGGGTACGCAGGCATTGTGTTTGTGATGTTCAGCGGCGCGCGCCGGCTGGAGTTGCGTCAGAACGCCGCCTACGGCAATGACCCGGAATATCAGGCATACGTGAAGAAAACGCCTATACTGATACCGTTACTGCCTATTTATTCCGTAGCAAAATATGAATGGCTCAAAGCTTAAACACGAATATGCAAACCATTAAACTGAACAACGGCGTAGAGATGCCGGTATTGGGATACGGAGTGTTCCAAGTGCCGCCACAAGAGGCGGAGCGTTGCGTGAGCGACGCGCTCAAAGCGGGCTATCGCATGATTGACACCGCGCAGGCGTACGGCAACGAAGAAGGAGTAGGGGCTGCCATCGCCAAGTCCGGTATTCCCAGAGAGGAGATTTTTATAGTAACCAAGATATGGATCACCAACGCCGGCGAGGAACGCGCCGCCAAGAGCATCGAGGCATCGCTCCGACGACTACAGACCGGGTATATCGACCTGCTGCTGATTCATCAGGCGTACGGCGATGTGTTCGGCTCATGGCGTGCGATGGAGAAAGCCTACAAAGCAGGCAAAGTGCGGGCGATAGGTGTGAGCAATTTTCAGGCATGCCGGTTCTATGACTTCGCTTCGTCGGTGGACATCAAGCCGGCAGTGAACCAGTTGCAGTGCTGCGTGCTCTCGCAGCAACGAGGCATCGAGGCAGAGATGGCGCGGTATGACACAAAAATGATGGCTTGGGGACCGTTGGGGCAGGGCAATGACGACCTGCTGAAGAACCCTGTGCTGACGGCAATAGGCGCGAAGTATGGCAAGACGGCAGCGCAGGTGTCGCTCCGATGGCTCATCCAGCGCGGCATCGTAGCTATTCCCAAATCGACCCACCCTGAGCGCATGGCGGCGAACATAGACATCTTCGATTTCGAACTGAGCGAAGCGGACATGCAAGCCATCGAACCGCTTAACCAACAGGATACCGGTTTCCGCGATTTCGGCGACCCGAACTACCTGCGGCGTATCATTGCTATGTTCCCTAACGTATAAAACGGACGAAGAGGCAAAAACGGCGTTTTTTAGAAATATGGCAGAAAATCGAAGGTTTCTGACAAAAATCTTGCATATGTCGGAAAAAAGTAGTATCTTTGCACCGTGAATTTTAAAAAACACAGACAATAGTAACCAGAAAAAGGTATTCTGACCGGACAAAAAGTAATAATAACAGATAATCATTAACACTATGAAGCGTAAAAACTTTACTCTCTTAATGTGCCTTTCCACCACATTGGCACTTTTGCTTCCTTCGTGTATCAAAGAGCCCGAGGAGCAGCACACCAGTTATGAAACGATTACCCTTTCCCGCGAGAACGTGACGGCTCCGGTGAGCTGGAGCGCAGCGATCCGCGGAACGGGCGACGTATCCATTGTTTCGCGTTGCACGGGAACGCTGAACGAGATCCGTGTCAAAGACGGTCAGCGTGTGAAGAAAGGCGACGTGCTCTTTATCCTTGACAGCCGGAGTGCGCAGAACGTGCTGGCACACACGCGTGCCGACCTGCAGACCGCCAATGCCAATTTAGAGAACGCGCGACTGGAAGCAGAGAGTAACAAAGAGCTGGCAGAACAAGGTATCATCAGCGATTACCTGCTGCGCAAAAGCCTCAATGTCCTGCAATCAGCAGAGGCGCAAGTGGCACAAGCAAACGCAGCGGTACGTGATGCAGAACTGCGGCTGGATTATTGTACTATCAAGAGTCCGGTGGACGGCTTGGTGGGCAATATCATTCCTCACGTAGGCGACGTGATAGCCGAGGGCACGATGCTGACCCGCGTAGCCGGTGTGAGTGAGATGGAAGCCAGTTTCTCCCTGACCGAGAGTCAAGTACACGCCATCGTCAGCGAGTTGGGTTCTCTGGAGAACGTGCTGAAAGTCGTACCGCCGCTTACCCTGCGTTTCAAAGACGGCAGCGAGTACAGCGAGAAAGGCAAAATCACCAGTTTCTCCGGAATGGTGGACCAGCAGACCGGTTCAGTAACGTGCTACGCCACATTCCCGAACCCGAAGGGCGAGCTCTTCTCGGGTATGCAAGGCTCCGTAGTGATGCCGATAGAATGGGAGAACGTGATGCTTGTGCCGCTGACCTCCATTGTACGCATACAAAACAAAGCGCTGGTATATAAAGTAGGTGCTGATTCGCTGGCGACGAGCGCCATAGTGGAGATAGAGGAATTAGGTGACGGCGAGCGTGCGGTTATCCAATCCGGAGCCGAAGCAGGCGAGATAATCGTAGCCAAAGGCGCCGCCAATGTACACGAAAATGGCAGAGTCATTTGGTAAAATGAAAGGTGAAAAGTGAAAAGTGAAAGGTAAAAAGGCTATGATTCGGGCAAAAAGCATGGACTTCGCAGTTCGGATAGTAAAGTTCTATAAATATCTCTGTGATGAAAAAAAAGAATTTGTAATGAGCAAACAGATTCTTCGTAGTGGAACAAGTATCGGGGCTAATGTAAGTGAAAGTAAAAATGCCCAAACAACTCCTGATTACCTTACTAAAATGAATATCGCCCTAAAAGAAGCCGACGAAACGCTGTATTGGGTAGAATTGTTATTTCGGTCAGAATATATAACGAAAGATGAGTATCAATCGCTATGTGATGACCTGAAAGAAATAATAGCCATATTGGTATCGATAGTAAAAAAACTAAAAGAAAAAGGAAAATAAATAATCCTTTCAATTTTCAACTTTCAATTTTCAATTTATATGAAGGGAAATATATTCGTAGATAGAAAAGTGATGGCAGTGTGTATCTCGCTGCTGATTGCTTTAGTGGGTTTTATCTGTCTCAAGACGCTACCGATTGAGCAGTACCCGGACATTGCACCGCCGACGGTGATGATCTCCACCTCTTACTCCGGTGCCGATGCAAACACGGTGATGAAATCCGTGGTGATGCCTATCGAGGAGGCGGTAAACGGCGTGGAGAACATGGCGTATATCACCTCGGAGGCTTCGGCTACGGGCGATGTGAATATCAATGTGTTCTTCAAGCAGGGAACAGACCCCGATATGGCTGCGGTCAATGTGCAGAACCGTGTGTCTGCTGCGTTGGGTCTGCTGCCGCAGGAAGTGACCCGCGTGGGTGTCAAAGTGGAGAAAAGGCAGAATAACATCCTGCAGATAGCCGCTCTTGTCAGCCGCGACGGGAAATTTGAAAATGACTTCGTAGCCAACTATGTGGACATCAACGTCAAACCCCGTCTGCTGCGTGTGACGGGTGTGGGCTCCGTGCAGCTGTTGGGTAACACCTATTCGCTGCGCATCTGGATGAAGCCGGACGTGATGGCGCGTTACGGCATAGACCCGCAGGACATCTTCGCCGCCATCGGCAACCAGAACATGGTAGCCGCAACGGGTTCGTTAGGCGAACAGAGCGGCAACACGTACCAGTACAACTTGGAGTACAAAGGCCGTCTGCAGTCGATAGACGAGTTCGAGTCCATCGTGCTGCGGACCTCCCAAGGGAATGTGCTGCATCTGCGCGACGTGGCGGATGTGGAGCTGGGTGCGCTGAACTACAGCTTCTCCTCGCGTATTGACGGCGAACCCGGCGTAGCGTATATCATCTACCAAGCCCCGGGAGCCAACGCCACACAGGTCAATGCCGCCATCAACGACATCTACGCCCAGCTGCAAAAGACGATGCCGGCAGGCTTGGAGTTCACCATCCTGCAGACCTCGGATGACTTCCTCTACGCCGCTATTCATAATGTGGTGGAGACGCTCATCATTGCTATTCTGCTGGTCATTTTAGTGGTGTATTTCTTCCTTCAGGACTTCAAAGCCACGCTGATTCCTTCTATCTCCATCATCGTGTCGCTGTTAGGCACCTTCGCGGTGGTGAAGATAGCTGGTTTCTCGCTGAACATATTGACACTCTTTGCGCTTGTGCTTGCCATCGGAACGGTAGTGGATGACGCGATAGTGGTCGTCGAGGCGGTGATGGCGAAGATGGAGAGCGGCTATACCTCGGCGTACAAAGCCACGAAAGACGCGATGAGCGAAGTGACGGTAGCCGTCATCAGCTGTACGCTCGTCTTCATGGCGGTGTTCATCCCGGTGACGTTTATGCCGGGCACGAGCGGAACGTTCTTCACCCAGTTCGGTATCACCATCGCCAGTTCGGTGGGACTGAGCTGTATATCCGCCCTGACACTATGTCCCGCGCTGACGGCTATCCTCTTCCGTCCGAAGAATGACGGGTCCCAAGACCCCAAAGCCAAAGGCAAAAAGAGTTTCAACCAATGGGTAAAAGAGGCATACGAAGCAGGTTACAATGCCATCCTCGGAAAGTACAAGAACGGCGTATCGAAGTTCCTGCAGAAACCCGGTCGTGCATGGATATGGCTCATCGCAGCCGTAGTGGCTATGGCGTTTGCCATGCGTGCGCTGCCTGCCGGACTGGTGCCGCAGGAAGACCAAGGCGTCATCCTCGTGGATGTGACGGCTCCTGCCGGTTCGCCGCTTGTCGAGACGGACAAAATCATGGCGCAGGTAGAGGAACATGTGCTGCGGCTGGAGGAAGTGGAGAGCTATGCCAAGATTTCCGGTTTCGGTATCGTCTCCGGTACCGGAGTCAACTACGGTACCCTCGTCGTACGTCTCAAGCCTTGGGACCAACGCGAAGGGTTCGAACACTATATTGATATGGTGATGGCGAAGCTGTATTACTCCTGCGAGGATATCAAGGACGCGAAAATCTTCCCTACCCAGATGCCGCAGATTCCGGGATACGGAAACAACAACGGTATCGACCTGCAGTTGGAAGACCTGCAGGGCGGTGACATGAGCCGGTTCAACGAGGTCGCCAATGCCTTCCTTGCGGAGCTGCAGAAACGTCCCGAGGTGCAGATAGCCCAGTCGCTCTATGACGAGTCATACCCAAAATACAAGGTGGATGTCAATGCTACCCAGTGTGACCGCGCCGGCATCTCTCCGGATGTGGTGCTGAACACCCTCGGCGCGTTCTGCGGAAGTGCGTATGTCAGCAATTTCAACCAGTACGGAAAGGTCTATCGTGTGATGGCTGGTGCTGCTCCTGAGTACCGTCTGGACCCCAATTCGCTCAATAATATCTTTGTGCGTATAGGCGACGAGATGGCTCCGATAGCGCAGTTCGTGACGCTTACGCCTGCTGTTGGCTCGGCTACCCAGAAGCGGTTCAACCTCTATCAGTCTATCGCCTGTTTCATCCAGCCCAACGCGGGCTTCAGCGAAGGTGATGTACAACGCGTGATTGCAGAGGTGGCAAAAGACCATCTGCCTGCCGGTTATTCCTATGAATACGGTGGAATGAGCCGTGAGTTGGAAGCGAACAGCAAGTCCAACCTCACGGGGCTTATCTACCTCGTCTGCGTCCTGCTGATTTATATGATTCTTGCCTCGCTCTATGAGTCGTATTTCATTCCGTTGGCGGTGCTGTTGTCCGTGCCTTTCGGTCTGATGGGCTCCTTCGCCTTCTCATGGCTCTGCGGGCAGGAGAACAACATCTACCTCCAGACAGGTGTGATTATGCTGATTGGTCTGCTGGCGAAAACGGCTATTCTTATCACCGAGTTCGCCGTGGAGAAACGCAAGCAGGGAATGCCTGTTGTGGAAGCGGCTCTGAAAGCGTGTGAAGACCGTCTCCGTCCTATCCTGATGACCGTCATCACGATGATTGCAGGTATGATTCCTCTGATTGTCGAGGGAGGCGCCGGCGCGAACGGAAACCGTGCCTTGGCTATCGGCGTCACCGGAGGTATGGCGGTGGGAACACTGGCACTCGTCTTTGTCGTTCCGGCGTTCTATATCATCTTCCAGAAACTGCACGAGCGCTTCCAAGGAGAGATGAAGCCGGTAGAGGAAACATCGGAAGCCCCTGATACCGATATGCCGAAATCCCGAAAAAAGAATCCTGTTGCAACGGTGCTGGTACTTTGTACTTTGTCCCTTAGTACTTTCATGTTCTCTTCCTGCGGGGTGTTCAAGAAATACGAACCGGCGCAGCAGCCGGAGCAGGACAGCTTGGTGACAGCGGTCAGCGACGCCACATGGCAGTCGTATATCACCGACCCGTTGCTGCAAGGCTATATACGCAAGGCACTGGATAACAACGTCGATTATACCTCCCAACGGCTACTTGTGCAGGAGGCGGACGCACGCCTCAGAGCCGCCAAGTTAGGTTTCCTGCCCACCTTGGCTATCTCTCCTGCTTCCGTAGGCGTGACGGGCACCTATACGCCGGATGCAGGCACTTCGCCTGCCACGCTCACCTACCAAGTCCCTCTGGCACTCAACTGGGGCGGAGAGGGCTTCGGCACTGTCACCAACCGCAAACGGCAGGCGCAGGTGCTCCGCGAACAAGCGGAGGACAACCGCGCTGCTGCACATGCCAACCTCGTCGCGACGGTGGCGCGTACCTACACACGCTTGCAACTGCTCGACTTCCAAGCGCTCATCTTGGACAGCACCGAACTCATCTGGCAACGCGTCTTGGAGGTGCAGCGCGTCTTGGTCAAGAACGGACAGGCATATGCGCCGTCCGTAGGGCAGATGGAGGCGTCGCTCATCAACGTGCAGATACAGCGCAAACAGCTCTTGGAGGAGATACATTCGCTGGAACTCTCCATGTGCCTGCTCCTCAACGAGGAACCGCAAACGATAGCACGTTCGCCTTGGGAGAGTTATCGTTTTGAGTCATGGGACCTTGCTCCCGTCCCTGCTTCCCGGCTCAGCAACCGTGCTGATGTCCGTGCAGCGGAGCGCAATGTAGCGGCGGCGTTCTACCAGACCAATATGGCGAAGGCGGCGTTCTGTCCCGCACTATCCCTCTCCGGGCTTATCGGCTGGACCAATAACGGCGGACTCGTCGCTAACCCCGGACAACTGCTCATGAACGCAGTGCTCGGACTGGCACAGCCGCTCTTTGCCGGTGGGAAGCTCACTGCCAACCTCAAGATTGCCAAGCTGCAGCAGCAGGATGCGGCGAACCGCTATGTCGAGACGATGCTCCGCGCAGGAAACGAGGTCAACGATGCTATCTTCCGTTGCGCCAGCGCACAAGCGCAGGATACCCTCTACCAACGCCTCCTCGCCACGCAGAGCGAAGCCTATAACGGCACCTGCGCACTGATGAAGAAAGGCAAGGCATCCTATCTCGAGGTCCTCATTGCGCAGGAGAACTACCTCAAAGCGCAACTCGCCGATGTCACGAACAAGTATAACGGACTCATCAGTCTCATCGACCTATATGTCGCTCTCGGCGGCGGAACAAAATAAGTAAAAAACATTACACAATGAGAACTTTTATTAGCCGCGCCCTTGCGGCAAAGAAGAAATTTCTTGTCATTCTGGCTGCGGTCATGGTCTCTGCCGGAATGATGGCGCAATCGCCTGTTTATCGTGTGGGAGACAAATACATGATGGACGGCACTTTGATGAACAAACGCGAGTTCAAAGGTTACCTCAAAAACACCTGCCCGGAGGCGTTTGAATTATTCTCCAACGGACATAAACTCAGCATAGCAGGGTGGAGTTGTTTCGGGGTGGGGCTCGCCGTTAACTCCGTGGGCAGCTCACTGCTCTATTCATGTCTCAGGGGAGAAATAAAACAGAGATATATGCTCGATTTAAGCTATACGCTCACATCTTTGGGCTCCGGAACAACCATAGCCGGTATTACTTGTCTCGCGGTAGGTTATACGCGCATGCACAAAGCCGTTAACCTCTATAACATTGAGAAAGCGCACCGCCCGGACCTCAGATGGATTTATGGCTTGAATGGACGGGGAGAGATATCCGTTGCCTTGCAGTTCTGACCCTCTTCCGTCGCGTTGCAGTTCTGACACTCCATCCAGACCAAAACGGTGGAGACCTATGATGCGTCGCGTAAACTGCCCTGATGAGGGGAGATACAAAGTGAGCCGCCCGGAAAGGCGGCTCACTCTTTAATAAGCCATACATGGCTGATGCGATTACTCCTGCATCAGCAGTTGCATGACAACTTTTGCCGAATACGCCACAGGCGTACCCGGACCGAAGATGGCGGCAACGCCGGCTTTGTAGAGGAAGTCGTAGTCCTGCGCGGGGATGACACCACCGGCTGTAACCATGATATCCGGACGGCCGAGTTTCTTGAGCTCCTCAATCACCTGCGGGATGAGGGTCTTGTGACCTGCCGCGAGGCTGGAGACACCCAGTACATGGACATCGTTCTCCACAGCCTGTTTAGCTGCCTCTGCCGGAGTCTGGAACAACGGTCCCATATCGATCGTCAAACGCTGCGTTTAAGCGAGGGCAGAGGATATGCACTTGTATATATCCTATGCCGAGCGTAGCAGGGTCTCTAAGCCGTCATGCC
>JAFSLP010000057.1 GCA_017448345.1 Paludibacteraceae bacterium
ATTATTAATTATTAATTATTAATTTTCCATGTTCCATGGAACAGCTCGTACCGGTTGAACTGGCAGTCCAGCTCGCCGTTCAGCAGCCGTATCTTCTTGCTTGGCTTGAGTCCGATGCATTTCATCGCCGCGTCATTGGACGAGATGATCCATGCCGTGGCGCCGGTAAACCGGTGTTTGAGTGCCGTACCTATCCTGCCGTAGAGCTCTTCCATGTCTCTGTTGCTTGCCAGCCGCTCGCCGTACGGCGGATTGAGCATCACCAAGGCATTTACCATCTGGTCATTTGCCATTTGGTCATTTGACGGTTTGAGCTCCTCCATCCGTATCTGTCTCAGCTCCACGTCGCGCTGCACACCGGCGGACTTGACGTTTTTGGAGGCTTGCTGAATGGCGTAGAACGAAGCGTCGGAGGCGTAAATCCTGTGCGCAAAATCCCGCTCTTGGCTGTCGTCGTTGTATATCTCGTTCCATAGCTCGGCGTCGAAGTCCTGCCACCGCTCGAAGGCGAACGACTGCCTGAACACGCCGGGTGCTATATTCCGGGCGATGAGTGCCGCCTCGATGGGGATGGTGCCCGAACCGCACATCGGGTCGTAGAAGTCGCACTGACCCTGCCACCCTGCCATCAGCAGCATGCCTGCCGCCAGCACCTCGTTGATGGGTGCCTCGGTCGTCGCCACACGGTAACCGCGTTTGTGCAGACTCTCGCCGCTGCTGTCCAGAGACAGGGTCACCTGCTCTTGGGCGATATGCACGTTGATGCGGATGTCCGGGTCGGCGGTATCGACACTCGGACGCGCTCCGCCGCTATGCTCCTGCCACCAGTCCGCTATGGCGTCTTTGACACGGTATGTCACAAAACGGCTGTTGCGGAAGGTGTCGCTGTACACCGTCGCATCGATGGCAAAAGTGCTGTCCACGTGCATATAACGGCTCCAGTCAACGGACTGGACAAAGTCATATAATAGGTCCTCCGGCTTCTTTTCGGTTTTCTGTTTCCTGTTTCGTGATTCGTGATTCGTGATTCGTAATTTCCCGCTCTTTATCTCCACGAGCACGCGCAGGGCGGTGCGCAGACAGAAATTCGCACGGTACAGCAGGGCTTTGTCACCGCTGAAACGCACGGCGCGGCGTTCAATCTCCACGTCATTGGCACCGAGACTTGTCAGCTCCGCTGCCAGCACTTCTTCCAAGCCCTTGAAGGTCTTGGCTGTCATCGTCCTTTGTCCCTTGTCCGTCGTCCTTTGTCCCTTGTCCGTTGTCCTTTGTCCTTTGTCCATCGTCCAATTTTCACTTATTTTCACGTTTTCGGCTGCAAAATTACAAAAAAATTTGCATATATCAAAAAAAAGCAGTACTTTTGTCGCCGATTTCCGCGAAATCCCCCTCAATGGGTCCCCAGCGTAAACCAAGCCGCAGGCTGTTTGCGATGGGGAGAGGAGGAATTGAGACAATTATACAAGTTACGCAGTAACGCAGTCATTGATCTCCAATTCCGATGAAGCGGTTCGGTCTTTTGCGACACATTTGCCGAACGCGAAGGAAAGATGGCAGAGTGGTCTAATGCATCGGTCTTGAAAACCGACGTACTGAAAGGTACCGGGGGTTCGAATCCCTCTCTTTCCGCTAAGAAAAGAATGATTTGTCTGTCTGGGTTTACTCAAGCATGCAAATCACTCTTTTTCTTTGTCCAAGGTGCCGGCGGAAGCTTCCCGCACACCTGACGGGATTTCTCCGCCGGATTACCGTCGAAACGGCTACCGCTGCGCTATCCTTGCGCTACCCGGAGCGTCCTCCCGATGAAACGGGAGGAGCGGCCTCCGCCTAGAAGGGCTACCCTTGCGCTACCTTTGCGCTACCCTTGACGTTCCCCGGACCATCCGCCCATTGACTATGAAATGACTTCCGGATACCTTCCTCCTGAAATACTATTCCCATACCATTCCGTTACCACTACGCAGGGTGCGTGGCGAATTGGACCTTTTTTTACAAAAAAATTAATATTTCTTCACATCTCCTTGCATATGTCGTTTTTTTGTTGTATCTTTGCAGGCGCATTTTCAGAAGGGCGGAAAAAAGGGGCGCAAAATAAGAGACGACAAGAATCCTTTAAACAAATAGTATTATGGCAGAAAAGAAATTGACACGCAGCAACAACAAAGTGTTGGCTGGTGTATGCGGCGGCATCGCCGAGTATTTTGAGATTGACCCGACGCTCGTACGCGTGTGTTATGCGGCGCTCTCTCTCCTGACAACCGGTTTCCCGGGCGTTATTCTGTACATCATCATGCTTCTGCTGATGCCCCTGCCGCCCAAAGACTACGAGCAGCTTGACTGAAGAGCGGAGAAGGGGACAATAGACAATATACACCATACAAAGAATAATGGTATGAACGAGACGATTCGGATTGTTCTTATTGTGCTTTTGGTATTGGTAGCCCTGCAAGTGCTGGTTCCTGTTCTGGCGGTGATGTTTGCCTTCGGAGCAGCCTTCTTCGGCTTGACGGTTGGCGGCATCGTCCTCATCCCGGCATTAGGCTACGGCTTGTTAGGCGGCAGTACGGCTTGGACGGTGGTGCTATGTCTCTCCGTCGCTGTGGCGCTGCTCATGCCCTTGTATGTGCTCATACGGTGGGCGGTGACCTTCAGCAGGACACAGCACCACCCCGGAGCGCGTTTCTGGATTGTCTGTGCACTCCTGTGGCTGCTCTCGCTCTGCGGAATGGCGGCTTCTGCCGTGAAAGCCCTTGTGGTCAACGGTCCCGAACTGAAGGAAATCCTCATGACCTTGGACGAGTGGGAGGATTCGGACAGCTTGGACTGCTTGGATTATCAGGACTGTCAGGACGATTCCGACAAGCAGGATTATTCCGACAAGCAGGATTATTCCGACAAGCAGGAATGTTCAGACCCTCAGGGCAGCAACTAAATGGCAGGCTTCCGCACATACCTAAGGTTCTACAAAGCAGTGCTGGCAGCAGCATTGCCGGTATTCCTGTGCTGCACCGCTCCGGTGAGAGCGGAGGAAGAACTGTGCATGGAGGGGACATTGCTGTTCAGGGAGGATTTCGGCGGTAATGACCCGAACGACCCGATAGTGGGCACTGACAAAGTGCCGGGCATGGACTACGACAATTATACCCAGCGGCTGAACGCCGACCATGTGACCGGTCAGCCGGGGCTGTTCTGGCTCATCAAGTCGGGGTATTACCATGCTGACACGACGAACGGCAGAGACCCGATGAAGAACCACAGCAACTGGTATCTGCAGGACGACCACACCTACCCCAATGACAAGAGCCGTGGCTATCTCTTGGAGATAGACGGCAAGGGCGGTAAGGCGCCTTTCTACTCCACTGTGATTTCCGACCTGTGCCCGGCGTCCAGACTGACCTTCAGCGCCTATGTGGCGAACGTGAACAAGGCGTCGAACTATCTGGACGGTGTACACGCACGCATCTATCCGCGCCTGCGGTTTGAACTGACGGATGCAGAGACCGGCGCTTTCCTTGCCGACCATAGTACCGGAGACATCCCCTACGACCCGGACCTGACAGTAAACACCGACTTCTGGGAATCCTCTAAATGGTATCTGCACGGCATGAACTTCGAGGTGCCCGCCGGCGTCACTTCCATCCGTCTGACCATATATAACGATGTGGAGAATAACGGTGCCGGCAACGACTTTGCGCTGGACGACATCGAGATACGTCTGTGCGCTCCGCCTGTGACTATTGAAGGACCGGACGGAGTGTGCAAAGGGAATTCTGCTGAACTTACCGCCCATTTTGAGAATGACGGCACTTTTGCGGAACCGTTGGAATATACATGGCTCTATTCTTCTACAGGAAAGCCGAATGGCACATGGAAAAACATAGGAACATGGGACAATGAGAACGGACTGGGGATGTGGATGAATATCGTCAACGAGAAGAATGCCGGTTGGTATAAATTCATGGTAGCCGGTAGCGGCAACTCGGCGAACGGGCACTGCCGTGTAGTCAGTGAGCCGTATCTCTTAAGGCTCAAAACCTGTTCCTCGCATAATCAGAACCTCTGCATGGACGGGACACTGCTGTTCCGTGAGGACTTCGGCGGCAACGACCCCGACGACCCTTCCGTCAGTACCGCCACCGTGCCCGGTATGGATAGCCGGTATAGCAACACCGGCGTAAACGGAGGTATGGGAAGTTGGAGATACACCATCCGCAAAGAAGGCTACACAAACGGTATTCAATGGCATTTGCAAGACGACCATACCTGCCCTGACGACAAAAACCGGGGATACTTTCTGGAAATAGACGGAGGAGGAGGGGATATTCCTTTTTACAGCAAGACCATTGACGGACTATGCGCCGGTTCGGTCTTGACTTTCTCCGCGTATGTCATCAATGTCCATTATGCCGGACAGATACAATGGTTCTATGAGAATAACAGAGGGTATGTCTATCCTCGGCTCAAATTTGTACTCATAGACCCCTCAACAGGAACCACTCTGGCTAACGAATCCACAGGAGATATTCTCCCTGACTACTCCAAAATATGGGATATAAGTCTCAAAGAGTCCGCTGAATGGCAACTTGTCGGAACAACATTTCAAGTACCGGTTGGTGTGGAAAGCATTCAGATGTATATCTATAACGATGTCAGTACCAACGGTAACGGCAATGACTTCGCGCTGGATGACATTGAGATACGTGTCTGCCTGAATGCCGCCATTGAGGGACAGCATGAGGTATGCGAGAACGAACCAGTAAAACTCACTGCTTCTTCGCCGGACTTCAGTCCCCTTACGAACCCTGCGTACAGATGGTATTTCTCCGCCGACAGCCTCACATGGACAGAGCTGGACGAGCAGACGTACGCCCTGACCCGTACCGCATGCCGCAAAGACGCCCATGAGGGCTGGTACCGTGTTGCCATCGCAGGCACAGGGAACATAGACCGCGAGAACTGCCGCGCGATGAGTGAGCCGTTCCGGCTGACCGTCAAGAGCGACTGCAAAACAGAAGAGACACTCTGCATGGACGGGACATTGCTATTCAGGGAGGACTTCGGCGGCAACGACCCTAACGACCCGAGATTAGTGAGCACGCCTGCCGATATTCCGGGTATGACGTATGAGCAGTTACTCACGGACAGGTTCGGAACAATGAAGTCCGGCGGATTTCTCATTACCAAAGAGGGGTACTGCAACGGTGACACCTCTGTTACCAATCCTGCCCGAGGGTCACAGTGGCACTTACAGGACGACCACACCTATCCCGGTGACAAGACAAGAGGCTATTTCCTCGAAATAGACGGAAAGGGAGACCATGCTGCATTCTATACGCGGACGATAGATATGTTGTGCGAAGGCGTGCGGCTGACCTTCTCCGCGTATGTGGCAAACGTAGTCAAATGGAACGAATACACGGGACGCCCCGGCTACTTCGCCTACCCTCGTCTGGAGTTTGTGCTTACCGACCCTGACGGCAATAAGCTGAAGAGTTACGACACAGGCGACATTCCGTTCGACTCTACCTATCTGAATGACTTTTCCAGCTGGCAGTATTCCTCCAAGTGGCATTTGGTCGGCATGAATTTCGAAGTGCCTGAAGGCGTGAGCAGCGTTACTCTCACCATCTATAACAACGTGGAGGGATGGATTGGCAACGATTTCGCCTTGGACGACATCGAGATACGTCTGTGCGTGCCGCCGGTGACTATTGAGGGACCAAACGAAGTATGCCTTGACGCCGGACTTAGCCTTGCTGCGCACTTTGATAATGACGGGACGTTCTCGAATCCTGATTATCAGTGGTATTTCTCTACAGACAGTGCCGGTTTCTATAACGAGATTGACCCTGCCATGGCTCTGACCTACACGATTGAGAATGCACAAAAGGCAGACGAAGGATGGTATCGTATTGGCATCTCGGAAAGAGGACAAATGGCGTACATGAACTGCCGCGCCATAAGCGAGCCGTTTCATCTGACAGTGAAAGAGTGCGAACGGGAGGAAGTCACGATTACCGACGAGATAACCGTCTGCGAGGACGAACTGCCCTACACATGGCACGGGCATGAATTCACGGAAGCGGAAGAAGAATACACCTACACCGAATACACCGCAACACAGGCAATCACGTACATCTATACGCTGCACACGAAGTACTGCCCGCCTCCCTGCCCGGAGACCTTGATAGCCATCACCGAGGACAGCACCATATGCGGATATGACCTGCCCTTTGTATGGCATGACGCCGTGTTCGACAGACCCTCCACGCAGACCGTCATCGAGAAGAACGAACGCGGATGCGACACCTTCGTATATACCCTGACGGTGGACACCGTATATTGCGTGCGGCGGTATCCCATCATCGTCAACAAATACAACTGGGTGCTGTTAGTAGATAACATCGCCGTGCGGAGACTGTTCCCGGACAAGACGCCCGTGGCGTACCAATGGTACAAAGACGACGAGCCGATTGCCGGAGCCACGGAGGACGACTACTCGGAGCAGAACGAGCTGCACGGCGTATTCTGCATGCTGCTGCATTTTGCGGACGGCAGCAGCGTGTGGTCCAACATCATAGACCTGTCCCAAACCCCAACCGCAGCGCCGGTGCGTGTGAAAGCCTATAACAGCAGCGGTATTCTCGTCCGCGAATGGCAGGCGACGGATGAACAGGGCGGTCTCTCATTGCCTCCCGGCATATACCTCCTGCGGTACGAGGGCGGCGACGAAGTATTCACCGAGAAACGGATTGTGCCATGAGAAAAGTATGGATATTACTGGTCCTTCTGCCGCTGGCGGTACATGGCGAACATGTGTTCGAGGCAGGCGTGCGTCTGGGAGCCGCAGCATGGAACGCCCAGACGACCTATGTGTCGGCACAGCCCGGCATGCATGCAGGCTTGGAGGTGGCATATGCCTACCACTCGCCGTATGTGGTCGGTTTCCGCGTGGGGCTGTCTCTGGACCGGCATCAGGCAGGGTTCGGCAGACGCAATTATGAGGACTCGTATCTGACGATAGACAAAGAGAGCCAGCGCATGCAGGTGGACTATGCCATCGGTTCGCTCAGCGAACAATACACCTTCTGGTCGGCAGGCATACCGCTGCAACTGGCTTTGGCATGGCAGAGAGTGAGCCTGAGTGTGGGACCGAAAGCGGTGTTCCCTCTCTCCTCACGCTGGCACGAGCGCGCCGAGGAGGCTGCGCTGTCGGTCTATTACCCCGATTACGACAACCGCGTATATGAGTCGTTCCCGTTAGCGGCGTCGCGGCATTTCGAAGAGCATGGCAACGGCACTTTCCCCGTGCGCTCCGTGCAATGGTGGCTGGCATCGGAGTTGAGTTATACGCATACGTTCCGCTCTTCCTCTTCCGCAGGCACTTTCAGTTCGCTTTACCACGGCAGGAGCATGTGGCTGTCCGCGCTGACGGTCGGCGTGTATTTCGACTATTCTTTCTCGCCCGCCAGCCCTGAGGCATCGGACAGGCAGTCGCTCATCATGCTGACGGACACACGCGACGGTCTGCCGCTGCAGCGTATCCTGACGCCGGTGCATACCGCCAACCGTCAGGGCGAACAGCTGGTACGGAAAGCGGCTCTGTTCGACGTAGGCATCAAGATTGCCTATTCCTTCTCCCCTTACGACACACAGCGGCGGAACCGCGACAACTGCCATTGCCGGTAGGCGGTTGTTAGACAGGTATTGCATAGGACATTTATAGGTGACTATCAGGTAACGCCTACGACAAGACGTTACAAACAACTGATTATAAGCACCTTCTGCAAGCCAATAATCCACAGCAGAAGGCTGAAAAGTTGAATGCTGAAGGCTTATTCCTGTAAGAGATTGACCAGCGCCAGTGCTGCCATGGCTTCAACGACCGGCACGGCACGCACCGCCACGCAGGCGTCAGAACGATTTACCATTTTGACATTTACCATTTGGTCATTTAGTTTCTTCAGGGCTTTCGGCGTGGAGGGTGTGGGTTTGAAGACACAGCGGAAGATGATGTCCGTCCCATCGGCAATGCCGCCTGCAATACCGCCGGAGATATGATTGATGGCAGAGCCGGGTTGTGTCACACCGCCGAAGCCTGTGCCGTATTCGAAGCCCTTGCAGGCGTTGATACTCATGACCGCGAAAGCCAGCTCCGCCTGCATCTTGTTGAAGACCGGTTCGCCCGTCCCGGCAGGCACTCCGGTGATGCGGCACTCGATGATACCGCCGATAGAGTCTCCTTCGCGCCGGTAGGTCTCAATGGTCTCAGCGAACTTGTCCGGGTCCGTCTCTGCACCCACCTGCACCAGCCTTGCCTGCACGGCAATGCCGCGTTGCGCCAGCTCCTGTTTGGCGATACAGCCGGCAACGACACGCGCCGCTGTCTCACGGGCACTGGCTCTTCCTCCTCCGCGCCAGTCACGGATGCCGTATTTCTGCTCATAGACCTTGTCGGCATGTCCGGTCCGGTAAGTATGCCTGAGCCATTCGTAGTCCTCCGGTCGTGCGTCTTTATTCCGGATGATGAATGCAATCGGAGTGCCTAAGGTGATGAGACCGGCTTCGCCTGACAGACCGCTTTGCTGACAGACCGTTTCACTGACAGACCGCTCGCTTCGTCCGCTGACAGACATTACTCCTGAGAGCCACTCCACTTCATCAGGTTCCCTTAATGCTCTGGGCGATGCTCCGCAGTTCCCTACACCCGTTATCGTCTCGTTTTCGTCTCGTTTTCGTCTCGTTTCCGTGTCGTTTACGTCTTTGAACCGGCCTGCACGTTTGTCTAATTCCGAGCGGATGAGTGCGAGGTCAATAGACAGCCCTGCCGGAACACCGTCCAGCACTCCGCCTACAGCGGCTCCGTGCGACTCGCCGAAGCCGGTGAAAGTCCATTTGGTTCCGAAAGAGTTAGCCATGCTTTGTGTCTGTTTACGGCTGCAAAGGTACAATATTTTTTTGAGATATGCAAGAGAGAGGCGGAAAAAGAAGAGAAATATGAAAGAATATTTGCATATATGCAAAATTTTTTGTACTTTTGCAGTCTAATTCGGAAGACAATGAAAAAGAATATCTTATTAGCGGTGGCGATGGCGGTTGTGACGAACCTGTGTGCACAGCAGCTGCCTGACCCTCATTTCGAGAACTGGGGCGACAAGTTCAACGGCGACATCCAGCTGACGCAATGGCACGGCTCCAACGTCAGCCAAGCCGGTTTCAAGTTCACGTTCCTGTACCGGAAACCGGGCAGGACGGGTTATTGCGCGTATGTGACCGACCGTGCAGTAGGAATCCCTAAACTGGGCATCGGCGCCACCGGTCCGGGTTATGTGTCTCTGGGTCAGCCATGGCAGTACCTCAAAGGTCTGAACGTGAACGGCGCGACCGCCGGTACGGAAGGCGGCATCGCATGGACCCACCGTCCGGACACCATGAGCGTATGGGTCAAACGCGTCGGTCCGAAGACGGCAGACGAGGATTTTCATCTGCTCTACTACGCATGGCAGGGCACCGCGAAAAGCAGTCAGTACAAGAACAAGAAAGGCACAGCCACCACAACAGAGCGTATCAACGAGGAGAGTGACATCCGCCGCGCTACGGACGGCAATGAGTTCGGTACCGAGCAACCCGCCCGACAGACAGCCGAAGGATGGCACCGCGCACGCGCCAGATATGACGAGTGGACACAGATAAAAGTGCCTATCCTGTATATGAGCGACAGCCGACCGACGATGTGCAACGTCATCTTCTCGGCAGGCAACTATCCTGCGTTCCGTGCCAACGACGGTCTGTACGACGGCAATGCGCTGTTTGTAGATGACGTGGAGCTGATTTATTCGTCGAAGATAGACAAACTGCTAATTAACGGCAAGGAGTGGAAAGCGTTCAACCCCAACAGCAGCGAGGTGCAGACCTGCAAGGTGCAAGGGGACATCCAAAGCGCCAAGGACATCACGATTACCGGGCTTCGCGGTACAGGCTCTCTGACCAACATCAAAGGCGAGACAGCACACTTCAAGGGCCGTAAGTTAGACAGCCAAGAGATGACGGTGGTTCCCGGAGAGGTGAACGGCAAGCCGTGGGTGATAACCGTCACAGCAGAGGACGGAAGCAAAATTACGAATTACAAATTACGAATTACGAATTAAAATCATAATCCACATTGACATTCGAGAATATAGACATAGTAACATGGATTGCAGCCGGAGTGCTGGCGGCATGTTTCCTGTTCCAGCTATACTGGTACGCCCGTTATATGGCTGCTCCGGCACGCAAGATACGGAGAGACAAAGCTAATGTACAAAGGAACAATGTACCATGTACAAAGGATGAGTTGCCTCCTGTATCCGTCATCCTGTGCGCGCATAACGAGAGCGAGAACCTGTCGAACTATCTGCAGGCACTGCTGTCGCAGGATTATCCGGAGTTTGAGGTGATAGTGGTGGATGACGGTTCGGAGGACGACACGCGGCAGGTGATTGAGCAATACATGGCTTATGACAACCGTCTGCGCAAGACGTTCGTGCCCTACGGTGCGCGTGTGCGTTCGACCAAGAAACTGGCACTGACCTTGGCTGCCAAGGCGGCGCGGTACGACTATCTGCTGCTGACAGACGCCGACTGCCGACCCGAGAGCAAGTACTGGATTTCGGAAATGGTAAAAGGTTTCCGAAAGACAAAAGACCCAAGAAATGACCAAATGGTAAATGACCAAATGGTAAATGATATAGTCCTCGGTTTCGGAGCCTATTTCTACGAGAAAGGGCATGTGAACCGGCTGGTGCGTTACGACACGCTGTTCAACGGACTGCATTATCTGGGTGCGGCACTCTGCGGGCATCCGTACATGGGTGTGGGACGTAACTTGGCGTACCGCAAGTCGCTGTTCTTCGACTCAGGCGGTTTCACCCATCTGATGACCAACCGCGCCGGAGACGACGACCTGTTTGTCAACCATGTAGCCACACGCAAGAACACCGCCGTGGTGGTGAGCCGCGAGTCACTCACATGGTCACCGGCGAAAGAGACACTGCGGGAATGGCTACAGCAGAAAAGACGCCATCTGTCCGTCTCGCCCTTATACCGCGAGAGCACCAAAGCCCGCCTGACCGTAGAACCGGTGACACGCGGACTGTTCTATGCGGCGCTGCTGGTGATGGTCATCCGCTACTGCCTCGGTTGGAGCGGATGGGCTTTCGGCGCAGCAGAGATAATAGCCTGCGGCGCAGTAGGGCTGTTCCTCTTCCGGTGGATACTGCAGACGGCTGTCATCAACATATCCGCACGGCGGATGGGACTGCACCGCTTTAACATGCTCTCCGTCCTGTGGTTCGACATCGTGCTGCCCCTCGTCAGCGCATGGATGCTCATCGTCCCGAAAAAAAACAATAAATGGTAAAAGAATGTACAAATGTACAATGTACAATGTAGAAGATAGTAAGAATCCTAAAAAAATCATATTATGGCAGAACAGAAAGAACTGAAAATCAATATCGCCCCGGACAAACAGCAGGGCGTGTTTGCAAACCTTGCACTCATCGCGCACACTCCGACGGAGTTTGTGCTGGATTTCGCACAACTGATGCCCGGCGTACCGCAGGCGAATGTGGTATCCCGCGTGGTGGTGACGCCGGATCAGGCGAAGAAGATTCTCGGCGCACTCGGCAACAACATCGCCCAGTACGAGAACAAGTTCGGCACCATCAAGCCCGTCGGCGGTCCCGTTCCCGGCTCCACCATCAGTGTGCCTTTTACCGGCGGCGAAGCCTAATGGAATGTACAAGGGGACAATGTACAATGTACAAAGGACTTAAATCCCTTTGTGCATCAGTCGTGCATCGTACATTTGTAAAATCGTACATTAAAATTTAATACTATGAGTAAATTTTTTCCAGCATCGCAGTTAATCATCAATGCCGATGGTTCTGCATTTCATCTGCATCTGAAACCTGAGTTTCTGGCAGACAAAATCATCCTTGTGGGTGACCAAGACCGTGTCAATATGGTTGCTTCCTTCTTCGACGAAGGCAGTATAGAATGCGACGTACAGAGCCGTGAGTTCCACACCATCACCGGCAAGTTCCACGGCAAACGTATCTCCTGTATCTCTACGGGTATCGGTACCGACAACTGCGACATCGTCATGAATGAGATTGACGCCCTCGCGAACATCGATTTCGAGACCCGCACGGAGAAAGCAGAGAAACGTAGCCTCGACATCGTCCGTATCGGTACGTGTGGAGGTATGCAGGAGGACATCCCTCTGGGTACCTTCCTCGTTTCGCAGAAGTCCATCGGCTTCGACGGCGTGCTGGCTTTCTATGAGGACCGCGACAAGATTGCTGACCTCGGTTTTGAGAAGGCGTTTGTAGAGTTTACTGGCTATCCCGCCAAAGCCGCTGTGCCCTATGTAGTAGCCGCTAATCCGGACTTGGTGGACCGTATCGCCAAGGATGATATGATGCGCGGTTGCACCATAGCCGCCAATGGTTTCTACGGACCTCAAGGCCGCGTGCTGCGTGTCGGTCTCGCCGTACCCGACATCAACGAGAAGATCTCCGCTTTCCGCTATGAAGGACAGCGTATCACCAACTATGAGATGGAAGGTTCCTGTATAGCCGGTCTCGCGCTCCATATGGGTCACCGCGCCATGACCGTCTGCTGCGTCATCGCACAGCGTAAGATCGAAGCGGCGAACACTGATTATAAACCGCGTATCAAAGAATTGGTACGCACCGTTTTGGAGAGAATATAAGGCAAAACCAACATTAAGAAAGTTAATACCAAAACACCCCCGCAGCACAAATCTGCAGGGGTGTTTTGTCATAGTAACCGATCGGTTCTAATCCCGATAATCTGCTTAATCTGTTGATTAGAAAGGTCGTTTCGGTGCGCGGGCTTGTTCTTCTATTCCGCCGGGATTAATATTGAAAGTGCTGGCAGATGTGCTTCCGCCACCTCCTCCTGCGCCACCGCTGGCACATAAGGCACTTACTACACCGAGAGGCATTGCCTCAGTCATGGGAATAATATAATTCTTTTTCTTAGCCACAAGGGCACGATTAATTACATTCTTCATCATAATTCAATTTTTAGAATTAAACTCAGTTAACTCCCTTTTCATGTCCGGTAGTGCATTGGGCACTACCGGACACTTGAGAATATTAACCCAAAACAATTTTATTTAATAATTTGACCTTGTGCGTTGTATTTCACACCGTTCTTAATAATGTACAGTTGTCCGTTCTCAATGACCTTTGTACTTTGTACATTGTCCCCTTGTACATTCTCCACGGCTGTCGGCATTTTCGGTGCGATGACCAGACGGGCCGGAGCATGACGCGGAATGTCCGTTGAAGCTTCGCTATTCACAATAAAGTACGCACGGAAGCCCTTCATGGAAGTGTCGTCATAGTCGTCCGAATAGTAAAGATTGTCATTGGCGCCTAAGAAAAGGTAATCAGCGTCACCATGAGGCAGTGTGGAACGGCCGATGGTACCGACGAACTTCACGCTACCTTTCTCCACGGTGCTACCCGTGCTGGCGGTAACGGTCACTCCGGTAAAGGTCATGGAAGTGATGTTCGAGCCGTAGTTCCATTTGATGAGATACGGCATGCCGGCTTCAATAGTCGATTCCTCTGCGATAGTGAGATAAAGGTTGTCTCCGTCGTAGGAAGCATCAGAGAGGCTGTATAACAGACAACCTGCCAACGGACTTGCCGCCAGTTCCGCTTCGTTCAGGCTGAACGGCAGACAGAGGGTATTGAAGCAACCGTCTTTGTAAAGCGTGCGGTTGATAATGAGGTCTGTGGTGCCTCCCGCAGCAACAAGAGCCGCCATAGCCGACTCGATACCGTCCACGTTATCGCTGGTCTCCGGAGTAGTGGGAGCTGCACAAGGGAGGTCTCCTACGAAAGTTACATTGACATGTGCAAATTTCGCTTGGAAAGCAGCCAGTTCACAACTCTTAACGTGGCAGACTGTAGTTTTGGCCGGAGTAGCGATGAAAGCATCAGAATTTGTATCATCCCATGTCAAGTTTGCCGGATCGGCATAGCAATAGATATCAGTGAGTTCGCTACAGCCCTGAAATGCATCAGCTTCACCCTGAGTAGTACTACCCCAAATATGCGTCACTGTAGAAGGGATGGTGATAGAGGTTAAGTAACCGCAGTACTGGAAAGCTCCTTGCTTGATTTCAAGCAGCCCTTCCTGAAGAGTAACTGATTTCATCATTGCGAAACTGAACATGTATTTGCTCAGCACCGTCAGTCCGTTGCCCAACACAATGTCGATA
>JAFSLP010000058.1 GCA_017448345.1 Paludibacteraceae bacterium
AAACAAAATAACAACAACATTATGCAAAACAAAGGACTTGTAAGAATTCTGGCAGCGTGCCTTGCATTGGTATGCGCCTTCTACCTGTCGTTCTCTTTCGTGACTGCACATTATGACAAGGCAGCCAAGAAATATGCGGCAGGCGACGCAGTCAAAGAGTACCAGTATCTGGACTCTGTTGCGACAAAGAAAGTGTGGTTCGGCTACACCCTGAAAGAGTGCCGTGAGAAAGAGATCAACCTTGGTCTTGACCTCAAGGGCGGTATGAACGTGACGATGGAAGTGTCCGTCCCCGACATCTTGGACGCCCTGAGCGGTCACAACGAGACTCCCAACTACAAAGAGGCGATGGCACTCGCCAGACAAAAACAGAAATCGAGCGGTGCGGATTTCGTAACGCTCTTCATCGAGTCGTACCGTGAAGTGGACCTCAACGGCCAGTTGGCATCCATCTTCTCGACCTTCGAGCTCAAAGACAAAATTACCCTGACCTCCACCAACTCGGAAGTGGAGAAAGTCATCCGCGAGGAGGTTGACGGCGCCATCCAGAACTCGTTCAACGTACTCCGTACGCGTATCGACCGTTTCGGTGTAGTTCAGCCGAACATCCAGAAGCTGTCCCAGCCGGGCCGTATCCTGATAGAGCTGCCGGGTATCAAAGAGCCGGAGCGTGTGCGCAAGCTGCTCCAAGGTTCCGCCAACCTTGAGTTCTGGGAGACCTATGAGGCATCCGAGCTGCTGCCCATGCTGGCACAAATCAACCGCGAGTTCGCCGCTACAGCTCCTGAAGCACAGGCAGAAGAAGCGCAGCCGGCAGAGGAGGTAAAAGCCGCAGAGACAGAAGCACCGGAAGCAGCAGGCGATGAGCTGGCAGCATTGGTGGACAGCCTCGGCACAGACAGCGCAGCCTTGGAGGCTGACCAAGCCGCACAGCTGGCTGAATACAAGAAGAACAACCCGCTGTTCGCCATCCTCAACCCGTCTGTCAATCAGGCAGGTCAGGCATACCGCGGACCGGTGGTAGGTACCGTACATTATACCGACACCGCGAAGGTGAACGCCATGCTTGCTTCGCAGATTGCGAAAGCCGTACTGCCGCGTGACGCACGTTTCTACTGGACTGTCAAAGCTATCGACGAGGCGAACGCCTACTACCAGTTAGTGGCTCTCAAAGCACAGCGTGACGGTCGTGCCTCTCTCGAAGGCGACGTGATTACCGATGCGCGTGCCGACTTCTCGCAAATCAGCGCATACGCCAATGTATCCATGAGCATGAACGCCGAGGGCGCCAAGACATGGCAGCGTCTGACGAAAGACAACATCGGCAAGTCCGTAGCTATCGTGCTGGACGGCTATGTATATTCGTTCCCGACCGTGCAGAACGAGATTGCCGGCGGTAACAGCCAGATAACCGGTCACTTCACCGTAGAAGAGGCAAAAGACCTTGCCAACACCCTCAAATCCGGTAAGATGCCGGCTCCTGCCCGTATCATCGAGGAGAGTGTGGTAGGTCCGTCGCTGGGTCGTGAGGCTATCCAGTCGGGTCTGTGGTCCTTCGTGTTAGGCTTCTGCCTGATTCTGATTTACATGATTTTCTACTATGGCTGGATTCCAGGTCTGATAGCCGATGCAGCCCTGCTCTGCAACGTCTTCCTACTGTTAGGTATTCTGGCATCGTTCTCAGCCGTACTGACTCTGCCGGGTATTGCCGGTATCGTCCTGACGATGGGTACAGCCGTGGATGCCAACGTGCTTATCTACGAGCGTATCCGTGAGGAGCTTCGCGGCGGCAAAGGCATGCGCAAAGCCATCACGGACGGTTTCAAGGGCGCTATCACCGCTATCGTTGACGCCAACGTGACCTCGTTCCTGACGGGTGCTATCTTGGCAATCTTCGGTACCGGTCCTATCAAGGGCTTCGCAGTGACTTACATGATCGGTATCATCTCTTCGTTCCTCACGGCTGTGTTCATCACGCGTCTGCTGTTGGAGGACTATGCAAAACGCGAGAACGCGAAAGAGCTGAGCTTCACGACCGCTATCATGAAGAACTTCCTGCAGAACATCCATTTCGACTTCGTGGCAGCCCGCAAATGGGCTTACAGCCTGTCCGGTGCGCTGGTTATCTTCGCTATCCTTGGTCTGGAGCCGCATATCTTCGGCAAACTGAACCTCGGTATCGACTTCTCCGGCGGACGTAACTACGTAGTCCGTTTCGACAATAACATCAACACACAGGATGTCCGCGAGAGCTTGGAGAACACCTTCAAGGCAACCTTGGAGGACGGCGAGACCTTCTCTCTGAATGTCATCACCTATGGTAACGACGCCAACCAAGTGCGTATCTCCACCAACTACCGCATCCACGAGGACAACGCCGAGGCAGACGAGCATATCGAGGGTCTGCTCTACGAGGGCTGCAAGCCGTTCTTGGGTGAGGGAATCACCTTCGAGGACTTCCACTCCACCGAGTCGAACGCCAACGTAGGTATCATGTCGAGCCAGAAAGTAGGACCGGCTATTGCGGATGATATCACCACCAGCGCTATTTGGGCAGTGCTCGCTGCGCTCCTTGTGATCTTCCTCTATATCCTGCTCCGCTTCCGTAACTTTGCTTACTCGGTAGGCGCATTGGTAGCCTTGGCGCACGATACAGTGCTTGTGCTGGGTCTCTACGCTATCCTGTGGAAGATTATGCCTTTCTCCATGGAGATTGACCAAGCCTTCATCGCTGCTATCCTGACCGTCATCGGTTACTCTATCAACGATACCGTGGTTATCTTCGACCGTGTGCGCGAGTACAACAGACTCTATCCCAAACGCGACCGCAAGGTGAATATCAACGACGCGCTGAACAACACCCTCAGCCGTACGTTCTCCACCTCTATGAGTACGTTCGTGGTATTGCTCGCCATCTTTATCTTCGGCGGCGAGACCATCCAAGGATTCGTCTTCGCGCTCTTGGTAGGTGTGATTGTAGGTACCTACTCGTCTCTGTTCATCGCTTCGCCGATTGCCTATGACATCCAGCTGGCACGGGCACGCCGCGAGGAGAAGAAAGCCGCAGAGAAGAAATAATAAATCGTACATCGTACATTTGGTAAATCGTACATGAACAATGATTTCTTGAAATACGCCGCTGCGCAAGGCCTTAACTCCATGCATGTGGAGAAGGTCTTGTCGCAGAGTGCGAACACCGTTCTCGCTTCGGGATATATCTCTCCGACTATCCTTGAGGAGCGCCAGCTGAACGTGACCCAGATGGATGTCTTCAGCCGTCTGATGATGGACCGTGTCATCTTCCTCGGCACCGAGGTCAATGACTACACGGCGAACGTCATTCAGGCACAGCTGCTCTATCTGGATTCGGTGGACAGCGAGCGCGACATCAACCTCTATCTCAACACACCGGGAGGGTCCGTCTATGCCGGTCTGGGTATCTATGACACCATGCAGTTCGTCAAAGCGCGCGTGGCGACCATATGTACCGGTCTGGCTGCATCCATGGGCGCTGTGCTCCTTGTAGCCGGTGAGCAAGGCATGCGTGCCGCGCTGCCCCACAGCAGGGTGATGATTCATCAGCCGCTCGGAGGAATACAGGGACAGGCGTCTGACATCGAGATTACCGCCAAAGAGATTCTCAAACTCAAAGACGAACTCTATCAGATCATCTCCGACAAGTCCGGCAAGTCCATCGAACAAATCCGTCAAGACGCTGACCGCGACCACTGGATGACCGCACAAGAGGCTCTTGAGTACGGAATGATTGACAAAGTTTATACCCGCAAAGACTGATGGCGAAGAACAAGAACATAGAAGAGTGCTCCTTCTGCGGAAGGTCTATGCCGATGATGTACGCCGGTATAGAAGACGACGTGATGATATGCACCGAATGTATCGAGGCAGGGCACAAGATGGTGGCGGCATTAACCAAACCAAACACCGACGTGAAAGACCCGCTCAGCATCGACACTCTGCCTACGCCGCAGCAGATAAAGGACTTCCTCGACCTCTATGTCATCGGGCAGGACCAAGCCAAACGCTTCCTCTCCGTAGCCGTCTATAACCACTACAAGCGCGTGCTGCAGGAGATTACCAACGATGATGTGGAGATAGAGAAGAGCAACATCCTCCTCGTCGGCTCCACCGGTACCGGCAAGACACTCCTCGCACGCACTATCGCCAAGATGCTCAAGGTGCCGTTTGCCATAGGGGACGCCACCTCGCTGACACAGGCGGGTTATGTGGGCGAAGATGTCGAGACGATTCTGGTACGCCTCCTGCAGGACTCCGACTATGATGTCAAGAAAGCCGAAAGAGGCATTGTCTTCATCGATGAGATAGACAAGATTGCCCGTAAGTCCGAGAACCCCTCCATCACACGCGATGTGAGCGGAGAGGGCGTGCAGCAGAGCCTGCTCAAGATGCTGGAAGGCTCCATCGTCAATGTGCCGCCGCAGGGCGGACGGAAACACCCGGAACAGGAGTATATTCAGGTCGATACCAAGAATATCCTCTTTATCTGCGGAGGGGCTTTCGACGGCATCGAGCGCAAGATTTCCCAGCGTATGAACACCCAGACGGTAGGCTTCGCGGCGCAGCAGAAAGCCGCACACGTGGACAAGAACAACCTCCTGCAGTATATCGCTCCGCAGGACCTCAAGTCGTACGGACTGATCCCGGAGATTATCGGGCGTCTGCCCGTGCTGACGTACCTGCAGCCACTTGACCGTGAAGCGCTGCGTAATATCCTCACAGAGCCCAAAAACGCCCTCACTAAGCAATACAGGAAACTGCTGGCTATGGACGGCGTGACGCTCAACTTCGAGGATGAGGCGCTGGATTTCATCGTTGATAAAGCGATAGAATACAAACTCGGCGCAAGAGGACTGAGAGGACTGATGGAGACCGTCATGACCGACCTGATGTTCGAACTGCCCAACCATAAGAACATCGGCAGACAGCAGACCTTCACCGTCACGAAAGCCTATGCCGAAGAGAAACTGGGCGTAGAGAAGATGATACAGCTCCGGAACGCCGGATGACTACGGGTTCTATGACACCAAATAAAACGCGACTCTCAGGAGCCGCGTTTTGTTTGCTTTCGACTTTCGACTTTCGACTTTGTCTTTCTACTGTTGTCAGAACCCGCTATACACGATCTTCAGGTCCATGCCGTTCTTGGCGGAGCGTATCTTGGTGGCGGACACCGTCTGTTGCTGGCGTACGGCTGACACGGCGGACGAGGAATAGACGGTGGAGCTCGTCTCCACGCTCACCGGAACAAGCACCATCTGCAGCTCAGGTACGGTCAGATCCTCTTTCTTCTCCCATTGGCGCAGCTGGCTCGTCAGGAAATCGGACATGTCATAGGTGTAATAATAGACGGTGTTTCCGAGCGAGTCCACGCCCTCTGTCAGGTCGCTCAGCAGCGCACAGCTGTCTGTCGGCAGCTCGCGGTTCCGGAAGAACCGCTCCATGCTCTCCTCTTTGATGAGCAGCATGTGTTCCGCCGGTTGCAGCCAGTCGTTGCGCAGCTTGCTGCTGCCCGAACCCGTGTATTGGTTCTCCACATCCACGCGCAGCTGCGCTTTGTTGACATAGGGACGCTTGAGGATGAGCATCTCGTCGTTTGCGTCCACCATATGCGCGTAGATGGAATCCGTCATGCGCTCCATCGGGAATCGCAGGCGCGTATATACGCCCGCAGGCGCGATAATATAATTATAGGTGTCGGAATCCGACTGCAGCGCCTCCACCCATTCGGTCTTGTCCTGATATTCCAGATGGTTCACCGTGCGGACCTCCGAATTGGCATAGAACGCCTTCATGTCGTTCACCACCGTGTCGCGCCCGGCTTTGTTGTAGCTGAAATGGTAATACACGCCCAGCGCCACGTCGGACACGTTCAGCATCGTGGACGAACCGAACGACGTCTCTATCAGCAGACCATGGAACTGCCGGTTGAAACTCTCTTGGCTCTCGAAGCTCTGTATGGACCCGAAATAGCGCATGAAATCGTCATTGACGCGCATACGTATCATCGGGATGTAGTTGCCGTTCACGTCGCGGATGGAGTCTAACTTCTCCGAGGCTACCACTATCCGGTGGTTGGTCAGGATGCTCTTCTCGCGCGAACAGTAATCGCTGATATTCAGGTCGGAACGGTATGTGCCGGAGTAGCGGAATGTGCCCTTGTCCATCATATACGCGTTCAACGCCAGAGGCGAGTTCGCGTCACCCACCCAGCTCGAATAATACATGAACAGACACACCGAATCGACGGAATCTACGGTGAAACCCTCCGGATACGAATATCCCTCAGGGCACGCCAGCTGGGTCAGGATGGACGCGCGGAGAAGGCCATAGTCGGTCTCTATCTCACCCAACAGGAACGAATCCGGCTGGGAGATGATGGCATCGCAGCTGTCCAGACTGGACACGATGGAGAACGTGTCGGCGAACACCGTTATCTCGTCGCCGATACCCAATATGGAACGGCCTGCATCCTCCACATCGTTCTTGCACGACGACCACACACACGCTATCGCCGCTATACATGCTATGAACCAGAAACGCTTACGCATTGGCTTCTCCCAACAATGTCTGATAGAAATCCCACTGGCGTTTGCACACCGCATCCAAGTCCTCTTTCTCCTCGTACGGCAGGATCGGCTTGCCCTTCGTCTCGGCATAGTTGATGACGCGCTGGTTCACGTCCGGCGCTGCGAAGACTATCGCATCCGAGTAATCCACTGCCAGTCGCATCAACTCCTCGTACCCCACAGGGAAACCCGCTATCGAGCGCACATCCGTGTTGCTGATGCCCTCGATACGCAGCTTGTCCGCGAACTTCGTCGAGAACGGCTTCTTGTATTCGTGGTCGTCAAGCATCAGCACGACCTTCGATTTCGCAAAGAATGGCTCGTCGCTGTACGCTTTCTTCAGATACAGCGGCGCCAGCGCACTCATCCAACCCGAGCACACAATCACATCGGGTGTCCAGCGCAGCTTCTTGACTGTCTCTATCACGCCGCGCGCATAGAATATCACGCGGTGGTCGTTGTCCGCATATTCAACGCCCTTCTCGTCGCACACGCCCTTGCGGCGGTGGAAAAGGTCATCGTTGTCTATGAAATATATCTGGATGCGGGCGGACTGGATGGAGGCAACCTTGATGAGCAGCGGATGGTCGCTTTCCTCGATGATAAGGTTCATGCCCGACAGACGAATCACCTCATGTAGCTGGTTGCGGCGCTCGTTGATTTCACCGAATTTGGGCATAAAAGTACGTGTCTCGAATCCATGCGACTGGAAATACTCTGGCAACTCGCGATTGAGCAGGCGCATGGGACTTTCGTCCGATAAAAACGGATATATCTCTTGCGAGATGAACAGGATACGTTGCGGCTCTTTCATAGGAATATGCACTTTTGGTTATGCAAAGGTACGAATTTTTTTTGACATAGCGAAAAAAAACGAAGAAAAAGTGACGAAAAATTTTATTTTTCGACAAATTTTGACTATCTTTGCACGTTTTTTTGCTGATTGTACTCAAAAATAACACGTCTATATGCAAATTATTACTACTAAAAAAGAACTAATGGCTACTGTTCTAGCCTGCAAGAATGCTTCCAAAACCATCGGACTGGTGCCTACCATGGGAGCGCTGCACGAAGGACATGCAAGCCTTGTCAGAAGAGCCGTCAACGAGAACAACGTCTGCTTCGTCTCGGTCTTCGTCAACCCCACGCAGTTTAACAACAAAGAGGACCTCGCCAAATACCCGCGTAACATCCGGCGGGATGCAGAACTGCTCAGCAGCATCGGAGCCGATTTCGTCTTTGCGCCGACGCCCGAAGAGATGTACTCCGCAGAAGAGATGAACAGCACCTTCTCTTTCGATTTCAACGGACTCGACCAAGTCATGGAGGGAAAGATGCGTCCCGGACACTTCAACGGAGTGGTGCAGGTCGTCAGCAGGCTCTTCTACCTCGTCAAGCCCGACAAAGCATACTTCGGGGAAAAAGACTTCCAGCAACTGGCTATCATCCATTATATGGTGGAGCGGAGCGAACTGGCGGGCACCTTCGGACACTTGCAGATTGTGGACTGCCCCATCGTCCGTGAGCCCTCGGGACTCGCGCTTTCCAGCCGCAATGAACGTCTCTCCGAAGAAGAGAAACACACAGCACTGGCTATCTCCAAAACACTCTTCGATTCCCTCCAATGGGCGAAAGAACCCGGTGCCACCGTCGCACAGGTGCAGCAGCGTGTCATCGACACCATCAATGCCACTCCCTTCCCCACTCCGCACAACCACTGCACCCCCAATCCGCAGGATAATAACAACGACTGCACCCTCAATCCGCAGGATAATAACAAAGACTGCACCCCCAATCCGCAGAATAATAACAACGACGGAACCCCAAATCCGCAGAATAATAATAACGACGGTAACAAAAGAGCCCTTGAAGTGGAATACTACGAGATAGTGGACCGCAAGACACTCCTGCCCACCGATACGTTCACCAACGCCATCGGCTGCGTCACCGTCTATTGCGGACCCGTCAGACTCATTGACAACATACAATACAATTGACGCCAACATCCGATATGATTAACGACAACATCCTCTATAACGGATACCTACACACAGTATAACTGACCTCCGGTCTCTTTTTAGTCCGCTGTTAAGTTCGATACAAACACGATAGATATACGATACATATACGATAGATATACGATAGATAAACGATACATTAGTATAGTCTGAGTATAACAACACTATAGGATGAAGATAGTCTGTGACGAACATATTCCTTTCCTTGTTGAAGCGGTTCGGCGCGAATGGCAAGAGGTCGAAATTTGTCCGATGAATCCGGACAAAATAGATGCTAATACCGTTCGCGACGCAGACATCCTCGCCCTTCGCACACGCACGAAGGTCAACGGACACTTGCTCAAAGGGTCGCGCGTCAGGATGGTCTGCACCGCTACTATCGGATTCGACCATATCGATACCGCCTACTGCGACGCGCACCATATCCGCTGGACCTCTTGCCCGGGGTGCAATGCACAAGCCGTCTGCAACTATATAGAGGAAGCCTTGGACGAATATCTGATAGCAAGCGGTCTGACAGCAGCGCGGTCTGACAGCGAAGCGGTCTTACAGCAACGCGGTCTGACCCTCGGTATCGTCGGCGTAGGGCATGTAGGCTCGCGCGTGGCACGAATGGCGGAGCGCAAAGGGCTCAGAGTGCTCCTCAACGACCCGCCTCAAGGCATCGGTGTCTCTCTCGGGGAAATCGCAGAGAACTGTGATATCATCACCTTCCATGTGCCGCTTACCATGCCGCCTTCTCCCCCTTACAGAGGGGGACGGAGGGTGTTCCCGACATGGCACCTCTGTGACGGGGCTTTCTTGGCAAAATGCAAACCCGGCGCACTCATCATCAACGCCGCAAGGGGAGGCGTGGTGGATGAGCAGGCACTCCTGCTCAGCGGACATCCGTATATCCTTGACACGTGGGAGAACGAACCGCATATCACTCCGGAGCTCGCGCAGCACGCCTTCCGTGCATCCATGCACATTGCCGGCTATTCGCTACAAGGCAAACGCAACGCCACACAGATGTGCCTTGATGCCATTGCAGAAGCCTTCTCGCTCCCGCGTATTGACATCTCGCTATACCGTTACGCGGACACAAAAAAAGGAGACTCGGCGCCGGGATGGCTGGCTCGAATCTCCGATTCTCTGAAGAAGGATACTACTGCTTTTGAGCTCCTCCGCAAATCGTATCTACTGCGCGAAGAATAGGCTCGATGGAAGGAGGCGCGCCTACTGCCTGTATCATCCATTCCTTCGGCGTCAGACGCCCTAAACGGTAGATACGTGCATATTCCCGGGCAAACTCGCTTTGCGTCTTGCATTGCGACAGATATTCCTCCAACTGGTACTGCACTATGTGTCCCAACGGATAATTGGGCAGATACATAGGCGAATTGACCATGTGGCTATAGACGCCTAACAGGATGCAGTCATGTTCGCCCAACACCGGCTCGTAGTACCGGTTCCACACGTCTTTGGCTATCGCCTGCGTGGCTTCGCATAACGCTTGCGGACCGGCATCCTTGTGCGCATAGATCCATTCCCACATGCGCATGTCAACCAGACTCACACCCATGATTTCGTACATCGACCAGAACTGGTCAAGCACCTCGTCTTGGCGCATAGCGGACTGCTGACGGCGGATCTCGCCACCCGGCAGCAACTGCAGGTCGCGCTGCTGCCATAGGAACGCACTCGCCTCCGTATAGGCTGTGTTAGGCACGCCGGAGAGCATGTAATGGTCTATGAAATACATGTCGAGTATCTGCTCCACGCAATGACCGAACTCGTGTACGGCGATGTTATACCCCTTGTAATCCATGCCTGATGCAGGAATACGGGTACGCAGACGCGCCTCTTCCTTGCGACCCAGACACGGCCATGCGTGACCTGAACCGCGGGCAGGTTCTACCACGATGTGCGATGCGATGCCTTGCGCCTCGTCCTGAGGGAAACCCATCTGCCTGAGCAGTCTCGGCATGTCTGCGGCAAACGCTCCGGCATCAGGGTACAAACGACGGGTCTGTGCTGTCAGTTCGTCTTCGTTGAGCGATGCACGCGCCTTGAAACCGTCGTACCAGATGTCGTACGGACGCAGTTCTCTGCCCAACCGCTCACGGATGATGGAAGCCACGGCTTGCACCTGCGCCGAACCAACCAAGGCGCGGAACAGACTGTCCAGTTCGGCTGCCGGTATCTCTACGCCCTCTTCGAAATTGCGGATGATGGCGCTGGGAGCCGACGGACAGTACTTGTCCTCTTCAAAAAACGCGCGCGCGCATTCCAATATACGCGCATAGCGCGTGTAAGGCTCATGTGCGCTCACCGCCTTGCCTTCATGCTCGTTGCTGTACGGCTTCCAGACATACGTGCTGTTATTCACAGCCTCGGCAGGAATACTCTGGTCCACGATGCGCTGCATCACTTGGTAAATCATCTCCTGCCGCTCATCCTTTGTACATTGTACATTGTCCTTTGTACATTGTACATTGTCCCTTTGTCCCTTATACTGGGCTTTCAGCTCGTCACGCAGGTTCCAGTGGCTCAGCAGCACTTTGTCCTCGTCCCACAGCTGTCTGCCGTCCTCGGTGCGCAGGTTGCCCATATAGATGTTGTAATCGGCGATATAGTTCTCTCCGTCTGCCAGAGCCGCAGCTATGCGGGCGTTCACAGATGCCGGCACACGCGTCGTGAACACATCGCCCATACGCGCATACGCCCACTCCTGACGCGTCCAATGACGGCAGAGAGTGTTCTTCTCCTCTAACGTGTAGTGAGGGAAGTTGATGATGGTGATGAAGGCTAACTTGTTGGCGAACATGTCGTCCGAGAAATGAGCTAACGGGCTGTAGCCGGACATAATCCAGTCCGGCGTCTGCGGCTCTGAAGCGTTGGTCAGTTGGGTCGGACGGAGAAGCTCCACGGTCAGCATGTCTGCCGACTGGTACATGTTCTCTAACACGCGGCTCAGGGACTCGAACAGCACCTGACGCGCACTGTCTGTCTCGCAGTAATACTCTGCTACCAGTTGCTCGAACTCGGCTTGTGAACCGTCTTGCTCTGTCCATAGCGCACGCGCTTGCTCCACGCCGCGTGACTTGCGCGAACCGTCATTCTTACTCATTCTCTCCGGGGCTTGGTGATGACAAGCCATACAAAAGACAATCGCCAGCACGATGGATACAATACGTGCTGACGTTGCCTGCAAATTACGGTTTATTTTCATCTCAGATAGTTTTCCCACTTCGTGTTACGCATGTCACCGCTCTTGAGGAACTCCTCGTGCATGGCAAAAGCGCAAGAGAGGTTATGCGGTGTCTGACCGTGCTTGGTGTGCTTGAGGTAGTCACGCAGCATCTCCTTGTATTCGGGAGCGACACAGTTGTTGATAATCTCTTCTGCACGCTGGCGCGGACTCTTGCCGCGCAGGTCGGCTACACCTTGTTCGGTAACGATGACTTTGACGGAGTGCTCGCTGTGGTCGAGGTGTGTCACCATCGGAACGATAGACGAGATAGCTCCGTTCTTCGCCGTAGAAGCGGTAGTGAAAATACTCAGGTACGCGTTGCGTGCGAAGTCGCCCGAACCGCCGATACCGTTCATCATCTTTGTACCGGTCACATGAGTGGAGTTGATATTGCCGTAGATATCGGCCTCGAGGGCGGTGTTGATGGCTATCAGACCCAGACGGCGGATGACCTCCGGGTTGTTCGATGTCTCCTGAGGACGGAGAAGCATCTTGTCGTGGAAGAAATCAAGGTCTGCCAGCACTTCTGCCATCTTGCTCTCTACCAGACGCAGGGAGCAACCGGAGGCAAACTTGCAATGACCGGCTTTGATGAGGTCAACCACGGAGTCCTGTACCACCTCAGAGTACATCTCGAACGGAGGGATATGCGGGTTCTTGCCAAGCTCGCCCAGCACGGCGTTTGCCACGTTTCCTACACCGCTCTGGATGGGTAGGAAGGTGCTCGGGATCCGCCCTGCATGCATCTCCTGCTCAAGGAACATAGCCACGTTCTCACCAATCTTAGCCGTAGTAGCATCCACCGGAGTGAATGCCGCTATCTCGTTCGGACGGTTGGTCTTGACGACAGCGGCAATCTTCGACGGATCTACTTTGATATGGTCTGAGCCGCAGCGGTCGGAGGGCTTGTAGATCGGTATCTCGCGGCGCAAAGGCGGGTCCAGTGGTTCATACAAATCGTGCATGCCGCGCATGGTGACAGGGAACATCTCGTTCAGCTCCACGATAATCTTGTCTGCCATGCGGCAGATGGTAGGCATGATTCCTACTCCGGCTGCAGGGATAATGACACCGTCCTCGCCTACATACGAAGCCTCGATGATGGCGAACTTGGGTTTCGGCAGGAAACCGTAGCGCAGGTCCTGTGCCATATGGCTCAGGTGCATGTCGAAATAGTGCGTACCCTCTGCATTGATTTCCTCACGCATGGACTTGTTGGACTGGTACGGAGTGCGGAACTCTACAGCGTGCGCACGTGCCAAGGCACCGTCACAGCTGTCGCCCATAGACGCACCCGTCTCCAGTCCTACACGGAACGGCTTGCCTTCTGCATGCAGACGCTCCGCGCGCTGAGCCAAGGCAAAAGGAACCGCCTTAGGCACTCCTGTAGCGGTAAAACCGCCCATGCCTAAGACGTCACCATTCTGTATCAATTCAGCAGCCTCTTCGGCTGACATAAATGGAAGTGCCATGATTATTCAGCTTTTCCGTCGGAACCGAGGACGTTGATGATTTTGTGCTTGTACAGCTCGGTCATCAGGTCGCGTGCAGGACCGCAGTACTTACGCGGGTCGAACTCTGCCGGCTTCTCTGCAAACACTTTGCGGACTGCTGCGGTGAACGCCAGACGGCTGTCGGAGTCGATGTTGATCTTGCAGACAGCACTCTTAGCAGCCTTGCGCAGTTGCTCCTCAGGGATACCTACTGCATCGGGCAGTTTGCCGCCGTACTTGTTGATCATATCTACATACTCCTGCGGAACGGAAGACGAACCGTGAAGCACGATGGGGAAGCCCGGAAGCTGTTCCATGACAGCGTCAAGCACGTCGAATGCCAATGGCGGCGGAACGAGACGGCCGGTCTTCGGGTCGCGTGTGCACTGCTCCGGAGTGAACTTGTAGGCGCCGTGGCTGGTTCCGATGGAGATAGCCAAGCTGTCGCAGCCGGTGCGGGTTGCGAAATCAACCACCTCTTCCGGTTTGGTATAGTGGCTGACCTCGGAAGCTACCTCATCCTCTACACCTGCCAGCACACCGAGCTCTGCCTCTACGGTCACGTCGTACTGGTGAGCGTAGTCAACCACTTTCTTGGTCAGGGCGATGTTCTCCTCGTACGGCAGTGACGAAGCGTCAATCATCACGCTCGAGAAACCGAAGTCAACGCAGCTCTTGCACAGCTCGAAGCTGTCACCGTGGTCGAGGTGCAGACAGATCTGCGGGTGCTCCCAACCGAGCTCTTTGGCGTACTCAACGGCACCCTGAGCCATGTAGCGCAGAAGAGTCTGGTTGGCGTAGTTACGCGCGCCTTTGGACACCTGCAGGATAACCGGGCTCTTGGTCTCTGCCGATGCTTTGATGATAGCTTGGAGCTGCTCCATGTTGTTGAAATTGAACGCAGGGATAGCATAGCCTCCCTTGATTGCCTTGGCAAACATCTCACGAGTGTTCACAAGGCCTAATTCCTTAAAACTTACCATAATGTTAATTTGTTATTTGTTATAAAAAAATATCTGGTTGACTAGTGAACTAGCGGACTAGTGGACTAGTTTCTAAACTCTTTTGCATGGTGCCCTTTGATGAGCACATGGTGGTTGGCTATCGGGTCTGTCAGGAAATAATGTGCCACCTCTGGTGTCGCTTTAATCCACACCTGCGTACGGCATAGGTTCTGCTCGTACTGGCACCGCTCCAGCTCTACATCCACAGCCAGTATGCGCTGCAGATCACCGCTCAGCTTGACCAGCGTGTAACCGCCTGCCGGCAACTCGCCGTGGATAGCCACGCCTATGCCCGACTCGAAATGGGTGGTGTACTCATGCTTCTCTGTCATGCCAAGCGGCAGGGTGCAATGGGCGAAAAGCATCTCGCCGTCCGCTTGGATACGTGCCGGATTGACTTGGAAGCATAACTCCCCTGTCAGACGCTTGCAAACCATCATCGTCAGAAGCGTCGGTATATCGCCTTCGCACGCCGCAGGAATACCTTCGTCGTTCAGTTTGCTCAATGCGATACAACCGGTGTTCTTGACTGTTGTCAGCAGGTCGAAACAGCGCAGTGTCACGCCTTGCAGATCATACTTCTCCACCAGCTCCTTCAACCGCCGGTAGATAGCCTCGGCACCTTGCATACCCGGGTCCGCCTCGCCCAGCGAAGTCACTTCCTCGATAGGTATATCTACTACTTCGCAGTTCATCTTCTCCAGCACCTGACGGTAATCGACATGCGATGCTATCAGCCAGTCGGACGGAAAACCGACCACTCCCAGCCGCAGCATGGTATCGCTGTGCAGTACAGCCTTGCTCGGCACACGCGTCACGCTCTCCTTGGTGCTTTCTGCTTCGTCGCTTTGTCCCTTATCCAACACTTTGCCCGTGCCGTTATGCTGGCGGATATAACTCAGTATCTCCAATGAAGCAGCCAGCGAGTTGCTTTGCCCGCTGACCATCAGATATACCGGCTTTTGGAGATCTATCTGCCCTTCTTTCACCAGCTGGACAAACTTGCCTTCTGTCCCGCCGGTGAGAACCGCTACCACTTGGTGGGTTGCCAAGAAAGACTCCGGCAATTCAAAGGGTAGTGACAGTTTCTCTTGGTGTAAACTTGACGATAGAATATGTAGCAACATATTATTCTCTCCAGAATTTGGCAGCGTGATGACCCTTGATTAGTATATGGTGATTGGATAGCGGCGATGTCAGCAGATACTGGCTGACGATAGGTGTGGACTGAATCCATATCTGCGTACGGCAAAGGTTCTGCTCATACTGGCACCGAGTCACTTTGACATTCACTGCCAGCAGTTTCTTCATGTCATGGCTCAGCTTGACCAGCGTGTAATCGCCGGCTGGCACCTCGCCGTGGATGGCTACACCCAGACCCGACTCAAAATGTTTGGCGTACTCATGCTTCTCTGTCATCTTGAGAGCGATGGTACATTTAGCCAGCAGTATCTGGCCGTCTGGCTGGATACGTGCAGGGTTGCCCATGAATCCCGGCTCGCCGGTCAGTTTCTTGCAGGCCATCAGCGTCAGCAGCACCGGCACGTCGCCCTCGCAGCCTGCCGGAATACCCTCGTCGTTCAGTTTGCTCACGGCGATACATGCGGTGTTCTTGCAGGTCGTGAACAAATCGAAACAACGGATGGTGATTCCGTCCAGTTTGTATTTCTCTATTATCTCTTTCAGCCGTGCGTAGATAGCCTCCGAACCTTTCATACCCGGGTCCACTTCGCCCAGACTGGACAGCTCCTCAAAGGGTATCTCCACCAGCTCGCTGTTCGTCTTCTCAAGCACCTCTTTGTAATCCACTTGGGATGCTATCAGCCAGTCGGATGACTTGCCTACCATTCCAAGACGTTGACGCTTCTCGTTCTTCAGCACTTTCTCTAACGGAGCACGTGTCAGAGACTCTGTCTCGCTCAAATCCGGGAAAACGGTATCTTTCGGGTGTTGCATGATCTTGGCTATACCGTTGCGCTGACGGATGAAGCTCAATATCTCCAAGGCTGCCGGCAACGAGTTGCTGAAACCGCTTACCATCAGATAAACAGGACGTTTCAGGTCTATCTTCTTCTCGCGTACCAGATTCACAAACTGCGCCTCTGTTCCTCCGGACAGAACGGCTACTACCTGATTCTCCTCTGTAAACTGGTCCGACACCTTGAAAGGCATGTCGGATACCTCCGTGTGGAGATTTGAACAAAGAGTGTACAACATAGAATTAAAAATTTATAGGTTATTGCTTCTTTTTTGGGTGCATTTGTTCAAAATCGCTACAAAGGTACAACAAAAATTGCACATATGCAAATTTCAGAGCTGTTTTTTTGAAAAATAGAATAAAATTCTATTCCCTTCTCCCCTTACAGAGGGGGATGGGGGGTGCCTTCTTTGAACGTATAGTGCTTCTGGCACAAATAACTGATTATCACCGTCACCACCGTTATGGCCATCTTGCTCGGTGTGGGATACCAGCCGAAACTCTCCACGCACAGCTTCAATCCGAAATAGTTCACCGCTAAATTGATGGCAACCACTAACATATACCGCCCTAACTGACGCCATCTCAGCGCCTTTGATTCCTTTGTACTTTGTACATTGTACCTTTGTACCTTAAAAGTGATGTTCCGCTGAAGCCAGAATCCTGTCAGCAATGTGATGGGGAACACGATACAAAGAGAGGCGATGTGAGGGGTTATAACCTGTTCAAAGGAGCAAAATGACAAAATGACATTCTCGTGTCCTATAACAAAGTTATATACCAAGAAATACAGCACCCAGTCCAACACCAGATTACCGCCGCCGCACACCGCATAACGGAACACTTGTTCCGGCATCCATCGGGCAAAAGGACGATAGAAAAAATCTATAATCTTGGTCAGTATGTGCGCTAATTGTTTCATTGTTGCTCTTTCACACTGCAAAAGTACTGCTTTTTTTTGACATATGCAAGTCTTTCGTCTTTTTCTTTCTACTTTTTCTTCGTTCCGTTCGCGGGTCTTTAGCCCCGCGTCGTTAGCGCAGAGGGGGTCAGGGGTGTCTTTTGTCCAATCCGCCCGTGGCTGTGAGAGCCGGTTAAGTAAGCATAAAAAAGTCATCACCAGCCAGAGAAGGTTGGTGATGACAAATTATATCAAAACTGATATTTAGTTTTTATTGGGGTCGGTACTTTCTATTATACGACGCCCGTCGAGCGTAAAATACTCATTGTCTCGCACAATATAAATCGTTCCATCTTTGCATATTTTCTCCACTTTTGCGTCATCTGTATAGTTTATTTCATTAATAGAAACTTCCGGATCCTTTTCTGTCTTCAATGAATAACAGATATTGGCTTGAATGGCATCAGAAGGTTCAAATACAAATACAATAGATTTAAGTGCGTTTATATTTTCCAACACTACATAGGAGGCTTCAAAAGCATCTTTTGCAGGTATTTCCTTATTATAATCCCCGGTATATTCTAATCCGTCTATATAGATTTTTTTAATTTGTGTACTTACACCGATTGTATTGGTTGTCCCTACTAAGGAAATACCTGTTATTTTCCAAAGATGGTTTACAGAAAACTCAATGGCATTTGGCGTACTTTCTACCGTTCTTGCGATACGTATTTTTACACCTTTGTTGGGCATAGGATAAACTTTGGATGATCCTTTTCCTGCATTATAATTCCCGCTAAGTGTGTATGCTTCTCCTTTTATATCTGCATCTGCCGGAGAAACAGCATCTTCAACGGGATTTGTCTCATCACTGAAATAATAATCATATGCCCGTATATCTTCAAAATCCCGCCATTTTGAATTAGCTTTATAGTCATTTATAGCCGCTGCTGGCACATACAAATGGCAATCTTTATAAAACGAATGGGTTGATGCAGTGGGAGGAGTAACAGCTTTACAGGTAATGAACTTCAAACCGGTACAATTAGCAAAAGCGGAGTCGCCGATAGTGGTTATACCGCTGGGGATGGTGATAGAATCTATAGATATACAATCTGCGAAGGTTGCGCGCGGAACAGTAGTTAGTCCTTGTCCTATAACAACTGATTTTAGTGATGTGCAACCCGTAAACACTCTCGTGGACATAGCTGTTACACTGTTAGGAATAACAAACGACTCCAAACTGCTGCATCCCCTGAATGCTTCTCCGCCAATATCGGTTATTCCCTCCTTCAGACTGACGGACTTTAAATTCGTGCAATTCATAAATGAACCATGACTTATTTCAACAAGAGTGGATGTATTTATGACTACATTTTTAAGACCGGTGCAGCCGTAAAAAGCATGTGAAAAAATTTCTACTAAACTACTACCACTCGGGATTCGAATAGAATCCAAACCTGTGCATCCAGTAAAAGCATAACTGTGAATTTCTTTGACCATTTGCGGAATGGAAATAGATGTTAAACTGACGCAATTTTCAAAGGTATATGGTTTAATGGTCTCAATATGAGGTAATTTGACTGATACCAAGTTGGTACAACCGGAAAAAGCATATTTTCCAACATCTGATACTCCGTTCGCTATGGCTACAGAAGTCAGACCTGTGCAATTTTGAAAAGCTCCAACTTCTACTTTTATTACGTCATAATAATTACCCTCGAATTTAACTCTCGAATGTACTTCAATATTTCCTGCGTAACTATGATTATCACTTGGAACAAGTTTTGCAGTATAATTAACTGAATCCAGATTATAAATCAATCCGTTAATTACCTCGCGCGCCATCAAATTGACGCTGGTCAGCAACCCGCACAAAATTGCTATTAAACTCTTTTTCATTGTTTCTTGTGCTCACTTATATTCCATCGAGCATCGGTTTTAAAATCAGTAAAATGTTAGAATTATTCTCAAATTTATTAAATAACGTGAATTCGATATAATTTTCTTAGAAGAGACAAAGTTGATTCGACTGTTCAAATTCCAGATTTAGAGATGGTTTCTTCGGAAAATAGCAGTATGCAGCCAATGCAGCAAACGTATTGCACAGAAAATTGGCAATG
>JAFSLP010000059.1 GCA_017448345.1 Paludibacteraceae bacterium
CCGGAACGTCTTATACCGGTAATTATCTTCACTTTACCATTCCAACTTTTGGCGAAAAGCCGCTCTACATACTCGTTTCTTTGTATATCCATAATGTGTTTGTATTACGAATTATGTCGCAATTACGACCGTTTTCGGATTAAAATTCGCTGCAAAGGTACAACAAATTTTGCACATACGCAAGAGTTTTGGTAAAAAACTTGATTTTTTACGGTAATCCAATATGTCAAAGATCAATTCATTTACCATTTGGTCATTTACGATGTACCATTTGGTAGAGCGGGCCGTCGCGCCCGCGATTTTTATGACGCTTTTGTTTGATTTCTTAATCAGAGTACATTTTTCTATCTTTTTCTTGTGCCGCTTGTCTCTCGGTTGTCTCTCGGTCGAGGGTCGTATCCGTCCGCGAGCGTACAATCTTAATAATAGTACATAAAAAAGCGGTAGTCCGCTTTATTGGATTACCGCTTAAAATAGTGTGTTATGTATAATGATCTTAACGGGAAATTATCCTTACCTTGGACGGCTTGATTGCCTCTACTCCCATTAACAGACGATAGTCTTTGATGTTATTGGTGACAAGTATCCTGCATTTCTGCTTCTTGGCAATCACATATTGCATGTTATCTTCTATGTCTGCGCCGGTTTCTACGAGAGATTCTTCGATATCATTGCCTGTAAAACCGATGATAGAGAAGCGATGCTGTAATTGGCGTACCACATGGATGATTTCTTCATTGGTACGTTTCTTCTGAAAAAGTGCTATCAACTGAGCTACACTCAATGCCGATATAAACAGCCGCTTGCCATTTAACGAAAACAAGTAATGCAAACAGTCTTCATCCGTTTGGTGTTTTCCATCACCACAATAAGCACCAATAATCACATTGGTGTCCACAAAGATATGATTAGGATTAAAAGGCTTTACGCGAGCAGTCATGGTTAGAAAGCCAGATTAGGGAACATTTGTTTCTCTTGCTCGGACAATAAGTCAATATTGCCTGCCATCCACATGCCTACCTGCGCATTTACCAGATCCTTGTAAGTCAGACCTGTCTTCTGTAAAAGCAAGGTCAGCACAGCTTTGCGCTCTTTCTCAATCGTTTTTTCTTTCTCGGACATAATTCTTCCTTTCTACTTAAATCCGCTGCAAAGGTACAATAAAATTCTGACATGTGCAAATAATTCTGTACATTTTTTTCTTTTTACGGTAATCCAATATGTCAAAGATCAATTCATTTACCATTTGGTCATTTACGATGTACCATTTGGTAGAGCGGGCTGTCAGCATTCAGCTGTCAGCTTTGAGATTTTACTGCTTTACGAGCCTTAGCCCGGTGGCAGGCACAAACTCGCCTTCGTTGAGGGTGGCGGTAGCCGTGCCGGTGTAGGTGCCGTCTGTGGCGTTGCCGGTGGCACTGGTGACGGTGAAGGAATAGGTTGCTCCATCATCGGGGAAGAGAGCTACATAGACCTCCGTCGGATTTACCCCTTTGGTGTCAATGGTGAGCGGCTTGCCGCCGGTAATTTCCCACTCCGGATCTACGGATACATCCCATGCAGGCGTACTTTGCGCGATGGACACCGTGCCCTGCTGCGGATAAGTGCCGGTGTACAGACCTGTACCACCAAGGCTGATTTTGAGCGAGCTTATCGGGAGCGGCGTACCCGGGGCGTCCTTGTCCACGAACGAGAACTTGCAGACCGTAAGCAGGCTCTTCATCTGCGCCAACTCCGCATTGGCGGTAGTCCCTGTGACGGACACTACACTCGCAATACCGTATATATGGTGGAAATCCTTCGCCAAAGTTGCTAACGTTCCGTCCTGTCCGGCTACGGAGATGGTATATTCCGCTGTCAAGGGGTCATCGTGGAAGGTGAAGTCCGCCGGATCAGGCGCAGGATAGATAAGCGCCAACTGGTCATCCTCTGTACACCAGACGCGGTCGCCGGAGAAGGAAGCAACGCTACCCTCTTTGTCCGCACGGAGCGTGCCGAAGAGATCCACCGAGCCCTCTTGGGGGTCAGTGTATTCGTTGCGGCTCAGATTACGGTAGAACACCGCATCGCCTGCGTTCCATAGGGCACCGAGCACATCCCCGTTCTCCGTGATCGTCGCCTGCGGGAGACGTCTTTCGACTTTTGACTTTTGACTTTCGACTTCCGTCACTATCAGCATGCGGGGTTTGAGTTCCGCCTGCTGTTTGGGCTGGTCGGGGGTGTTGTTGGTGCTGCACGCTGTGCCGAGGAAAAGCAAGGACGAGCAGACCGCGCCTGCCAGCCATGCAAAAGTCTGGGTGAAGCCGCCGCCTGTGTTTTGTTTGTAACCGGAGATTTGCGCTTTGATACCTCCGCTGGCGCAGAGGATCTGCTGCGGAGTAGTTGCCACGGTTTCTGTGCGTGGCTGAGTGTAGATTTTCTTCATTATTTATGTAATCAAAAATTATCAATATATACACGCAAGCGGCACCCGCGAATTACGGGCACCGCCTGTGATAGCGTTGCGTTGGTCTGTGGGTTGCTTACAATATGACTGCGGAGACGAGGTGTGCGAATACCCCCCCCGTATGGCAGCAGGGGCAATTCGTTGGCTATGAGCGCCGTATGTGCAGTGCGTAAGCATTATACTCGCAATGTATAAAAAACGGTACAAAGGTACTACATTTTTCTGACATATGCAAGGATTTGATGAAAATTCGGTTAAAAAATATCAAATTATATGACAGAAAATGGGAAAAGAAAGAGCGGACGATAGAATCGTCCTGAAATGAACATACGCAGGGAGGCGTAAGGATATAGCAAGGGTATAGCAAGAGTATACGATTAGCGCGGCGGTTTTTTGAATTACAAATTACGAAAGAAATGCCGTCTGACAGACGGCGCAACTGCCAAGAATATATTTTAACGCAAGGGGAAGTTTTTTTCAAAACGTAATGAAAAACACTACTTTTTGAAAAAAAATCCCTTTCCCCTTGTGTATGTGCTATTTTTGTTGTACCTTTGCACCCGAAATCAAAAATCGTAATTCGTAATTTCCTATGTCTCCCCGCGAAGCGCTACATACCTATTTCGGATACGATGATTTCCGTCCTTTGCAGGCGGAGATTATTGAGTCCGTGTTGGCAGGACGTGACACCTTGGCGCTGATGCCTACCGGCGGCGGGAAGAGTATCTGTTTTCAGGTCCCTACCCTCGTTATGGGTCATAACAATCCGGAGAAAAGACTCTGCATCGTCATCACGCCGCTCATTGCGCTGATGCGTGACCAAGTGGCTAACCTGCAGGCACGCGGCATCCATTCGGCTGCCGTCTATACGGGCATGAGCCGCGACAAACAGCGTGTGGCACTGGACAACTGCCTGTACGGTCCGTACCATTTCCTGTACTGCTCACCGGAGAGGCTGGAGAGCGAGGAGTTCCGCAAACGGCTGGCACAGCTGCCGGTAGGACTGATTGCAGTGGACGAAGCGCATTGTATCTCCCAATGGGGCTATGACTTCCGTCCGTCGTATCTGAACATTGCCGCCGTACGTGCGTTACTGCCCGGCGTGCCCGTGCTGGCGCTCACCGCTACGGCTACGCCCGAGACTATCGAGGACATACAAGCCAAGCTCGGATTTGAGGAGAAGAACGTCCTGCGCAAGTCTTTCCGGCGCGAGAACCTGCATTATGTGGTCCGGCGGACGGACAAGAAAGAAGAACAGCTGATGCACATCCTATCCCGTGTGCAGGGGTCTGCCATCGTCTATGTGCGCAACCGCAAGAAAGCACAGGAGTTAGCCCAATGGCTGACGAAGAATTACGAATTACCAATTACGAATTACCAATTACCAATTACGAATTACAAATTACGAATTACCAATTACGAATTATTCGCAGACTATTACCACGCGGGACTGACGACGCAGGAACGCAACGAGCGTCAGCAGGCATGGACAGAAGGCAGGACGCGCGTCATCGTTGCCACCAACGCCTTCGGCATGGGCATTGACAAACCCGACGTGAGAGTCGTCATCCATTATGACCTGCCCAATTCGCCGGAGAGTTATTATCAGGAAGCCGGACGTGCCGGACGCGACGGCAAGACCGCCTATGCCGTGCTGCTGTTCGACGAGCAGGAAGACAAAGCCAGAGCACGCAAGCGTATCACAGATACCTATCCTCCGAAAGAGTTTGTGGAGAGCGTGTATCACAAGACCTGTGATTTTCTGCAGATAGGCGCAGGCAGCGGTCTCGGACACCGTTTTGCACTGCACATGGACCAGCTCTGCCATGTGATGCGGCTGCCGGTGCTGCAGACCTACTCCGCCCTGCATATCCTGACGCAAGCCGGGTATATCCATTTCGAGGAAGAGCATGAGACACAGCCTCGCGTGCAGATCCGTGTGCCGCGTCAGGCATTGGGCGAATACAACCTGTCGCACGAGCAGGCGGAGCTGTTGGACAAGCTCATGCGCAGTTATTCGGGTATCTATACCGACCTGCAGTACGTGCGCGAGGCGGATGACAGGAAGACACACGAGCTCCTTGTGTCACTCGCACAGCGTGGCATCATCACCTATATACCCCGCTCCGTGGGTTGCAGCCTTGAGATGACCAACGAGCGGGAAGCAGAAATCTACCTCCCGCCCGCTATCTTTGAAGAACGCCAAGCGCGTTTCGTATCCAAGTTAAAAGCCATGATGGAATACGCAGAACAAGGTCAGTTCTGCCGCGAGCAGTTACTGCTCGCCTATTTCGGAGAGACCGACGCTGTCGCCTGCGGTCATTGCGACGTCTGTCTCGACTTGGCGCACCGAGTCATTGCCGAGTAGCACGCTATCCTCCCCTAACAGATTCTGCATCTCCCTCAGTTCGTCCGCATTGACGGACTTGTCGCGGTCGTTCAGCCCCATGAGCGGTCCGAAGAACACTTTGAGCAGCGCACGGCTGACCACTTTGCGGAAGCTGAACTTCGGATTCCGGGCATCGCCGGTGACTGGAATATCCAGCAGAATCATATCTTGTGCGGAAGTCAGCACCTTGAATCCCGCGCGTAAGGGGATGTTCTTATACGGCGCCTTGGTGAACCGCTCTTTCTTCCCTACTCTCGGATGGTCAATCTCGATGCGCGTGTTGCCGTCCAGTTTGGCGGAAACGACATCCATGCGGCTCTTCATGGTCAGCACGCCGCCCTCCAAGGGATAACCGGTGTAGTTACGGCAGAGGGCATCAAAATCCGTCATGTTCACGCCGGTGAGACAGAGGTCGCAATGCGTGTCTTGGTTAGCAAGGTCCGGACCGCCGGTGAAATCCGCCTTCAGGATGGCATCGCCCGTCAGCGTGGCATCGACCGAAACGCTGTTGCGACCGTTGGTGGCGATATTGGTGCCAGTGACCTGCAGGGTCTTGACGGCATATTCCCAGTCATGCTTCATCGAGTAGTCATGATAGACAAGGTCATGACCGGTGATCTGCACCTTCTTTGCCATCCAGACAAGGGGCGCAGCCGCTTTGTTATCGGAGGAATCGGAGGTATCCGAAGAATCCGAAGAATCCGAGTTATCGGAACTATCCGAGTTATCGGATTGCTTCATCAGACGGGAGAGTGTGGTCCATGTGTCATGCACCTCATAATCGCCGGTGATGCCGGAGATGGAGAGCGTGTCGAGGATGAAGGTCCTCGATGCCAGATCGCCCTTCTCTATCACTACGCGCAGTTCGTCCAGCGCAGCTATCCGGTCGTCATGGGTGTCGCGTATGCTGAGCCCGCTCATGCACAGTGAGCCAGTGAGGTGCGCATGCGTGATGGCATCCAAGCTGCCGTCCAGATGCAGGGTGCCGTTCAGCTTCGCGCCCAGACCGCTTATATTCAGATAGTCGCGTACCAGCGGCAGGACGACATCCGTGTGCACGTCATAGAGGTTAAGGCGTATGGCGTAGTTGTTCGATTTCATGCGATAACCGGCAACTATACCCACTCTGCCGCCGGTGGGAAGACCGAACTCCAGACCGGCGTTCGTCTGGGTGTTGTCGAAATAGAGTCCGGGAATACGGAGCGAGACATCCTCTATGCTCCATTGCTTGTTGCCGATAATATCCTGATAACGCACCGTGCTGTTATTGAGGCGGATGTCATCCAACGCCACCGTCCATTGCGAGGGGACGGTGTCTTCGGGTTGGTCTATGGAGTCCTGCTTGGCGAAACGGTCGATGATATCCGAGAAATTCAGGCGGTCGTCGCTTTTGAGGACCTGCCCGTTGAAGCCGTTGAGGTGGATAGCGCGTATCTTGACACGTTTGGCAAGCAGCTGCGGATAGGCAATCTGCACATAGAGACGGTCAAAGGAGACGAAGTCGGTCTCTCCGTTATGCTCCTTGCACTCAAAGCCTTTGACGGTCACGCCGCCCCAGAAGGGGTTGATGATGACTTGGTCGGCGTGCATCTGCCGTCCGACCAGTTCTTCGCCCCGGTTATTGACCACCGAACGTGCGACAGGCGAGGCGACGGCAAGTACCAATACGAAGAGGAGCACTATTGCCAGTGCTCCCCATCCAATTATTTTCCAGAATGTTCTCATTATTCTGCGGAAAGTGTGATACGACGGAAGTCCGTGATAACCACCCCTTTGGCTTTCAGGACATCCTTAACCAGCTCTTTGCTCTCGCTCATGATATAAGCCTGCTCAACAAGGGTGTTCTCCTTGAGGAACTTACCGAGACGGCCTTGCGCAATCATCTCGATTTTCTTAGCCTGATTAGCGAGGTTAGCCTCTGCCTCTGCGGGTACTTTGGCGCGGATGTCGCGGGCGATTTGTGCCTGCTCCTCAGTGAGCCAGCCCTTGGAGGTGTTGGAAGCGATGTGGTCGTCGCTGTCGCAGTGAGCAGGATTGAGCCCGGCTTTGCGGAGAGCGTTCTCCACGGCTTTGTTGATTTCGTCCTGTTTGGTCTTGTCAATAGCGACCTCCAGCTCATGTTTCTTCACCTCTTCAGCCACGTGGTCAGCGTCAAGAGCGATAGGAGCCATAGCAGCTACCTGCATGGAGATGCCATGAACGGTCTCATGGTCAGCGCCAGCCTCTGCAGCCACGAGCGAGCTCAGTTTGTTGCCGAGGTGGTTGTAAGCGTCCACAACGGGAGCCTCCAAGCAAGCATAGTCAGCCAGCTCCATCTTCTCACCCGTTACGCCGGAGCGCTCGGTGATGATCTCAGCTACGGTGAAGTTACCGATTTTGAGGTTCTTGAGCTCCTCACCCGTGCGAACTTTGTTATCCAGAGCCGCGTCAAGGATGAGTTTCACCATGCCGACGAAGTCTTCGTTCTTAGCCACAAAGTCCGTCTCGCATTTCACTCCGACAATGACACCGAAGCCGTCTTTTACCTTCGCGAGCACGCAACCTTCGGAAGCCTCACGGTCCGAGCGTTTGGCGGCGATTGCCTGTCCGCGTTTGCGGAGCAGGTCCTTCGCAACCTCGAAATCGCCGTTAGCCTCTTCGAGTGCTTTCTTCACGTCCATCATTCCTGCGCCGGTAATGTCACGCAGTTTTTTGATATCAGCCAGTGTTACAGCCATAATTATTAACGATTTAATGATTTACGATGTACGATTTATTCCGCCTCTTCTTTGGCTTCTTCGGGAGCTTTCTGTCCGGCTACTTTCTCAGCCTCTGCCTTGGGTGCAGCCTTGCGAATACGCTGGCGGCGCTCTTTGGGTGCCGGTGCTTCAGCAGCAGCCTGCTCCTGTGCAGCCTCTTCGTCAGCTTTCTCCACTTTGCGCTCCTCGAGACCTTCTTTGATAGCATCACAAACGGCACCGAGGATTACGTCGATAGCCTTGGTTGCATCATCGTTGGCAGGGATAACGAAGTCGATATTGTTGGGGTTGGAGTTGGTGTCCACGATAGCGAAAACAGGGATACCGAGACGGTTAGCCTCTGCTACGGCAATCTTCTCCTCGATAACGTCCACGACGAAGATAGCGCTCGGGAGACGTGTCATCTCAGCGATAGAACCGAGGTTCTTCTCGAGTTTCTCGCGCTGGCGGGTGATTTGGAGTTTCTCGCGTTTGGACACATTGTCCATGGTTCCGTCAGTCATCATCTTGTCAATCTGGCTCATCTTCTTGACAGCCTTGCGGATGGTGGGGAAGTTAGTGAGCATACCTCCTGCCCAGCGCTCGGTGATGTACGGCATACCGATTTCCTGTGCATGAGCAGCGATTACCTCCTGAGCCTGTTTCTTGGTACCAACGAAGAGGATCTTACGACCGCTGCGGGCGAGGTTTTTCAAAGCCTCTGCAGCCTCTTCCACCTTAACGACAGTCTTGTTGAGGTCGATGATGTGAATACCATTACGCTCCATGTAGATGTAAGGAGCCATGGCGGGGTTCCATTTGCGTTTGAGGTGGCCGAAATGTGCGCCAGCCTCAAGCAGTTGATCAAAATTTGTACGCATCTTTGTAAATGATGAATAGTTTAAATGATGAATTGATTAATTAATTTATCTCCCTTTGTATTCCGGGGACCGTCTTTCACGCGCATAACTCATTATATATTATACGCGCACGCACATACGTTTGACGCCCCAAAACAACCGTGTGGTAGTCCCGAAGGAATCCACACGGTTTGGGATGGTTCGTCCTATTAACGCTTGCTGAACTGGAAGTGCTTACGAGCCTTGGGCTGACCCGGTTTCTTACGCTCAACCTCGCGAGCGTCACGAGTCATGAAGCCTTCTGCCTTCAGAGCTGCTTTGTCTTCCGGATTGATTTTCACCAGCGCACGTGCGATAGCCAGACGGAGCGCTTCCGCCTGTCCTTTGAAACCGCCGCCGCAGAGGTTCACCTTGATATCGTATTTCTCAGCTGCATCCAGTTTCTTGAGCGGCTGGCATACGATATAGCGAAGAATAGAAGACGGGAAATATGTCTCGATGTCCCGACCGTTGATGACAATCTTGCCGGCACCTTCATTTACGTAAACGCGGGCTACTGCCTCTTTACGACGTCCTAATGCATTAACTGTTTCCATTTGCTTCTATTATTTCAGGGTGTTAATATCAATTTGTTTGGGTTGTTGAGCCTGCATATTGTGCTCTGCTCCGGCGAAGATGTAGAGGTTGTTGATCTGACGAGCTCCGAGACGGTTCTTCGGGAGCATACCTTTCACTACTTTGCGGACGAGTTTGTCAGCTCCTTTTGCCATGAGGTCAGCAGGAGTGAACTCACGCTGTCCACCGGGGAAACCGGTGTAGCGAACGTAAACGCGGTCGTTCCATTTGTTGCCGGTGAGCTGCACTTTGTCAGCATTCACGATGATTACATTGTCACCACAGTCCACGTTGGGAGTGTAGGACGGTTTGTACTTACCACGAAGCAGCTTGGCTACCTTGGTGCACATGCGGCCGAGAATCTGGCCCTCAGCGTCAATAACCACCCATTCCTTCTTGGCGGTAGCTTTGTTCAGCGACGCTGTTTTGTAACTGTTGTATTCCATTAATTTGTTGTTTTTGACCGAGCCGACAGACATCTTTATGATTTACCATTTGGTCATTTACCATTTATTCATTCAGGGTAAATTCACTGCCCAACCCGGCGTTAATAAATAAGTTTTATACGCTTCCGCGCATATGTTCACGCGAAAAAGCCTGCAAAATTACTACTTTTTTTTGATATACGCAAGTTTTCTTGCATTTTTTTGTTATTTTTCTGCACTTTTTCTGTTCCTTTGTGCATGATTACTTCACTTCAAGCCCCGTAAGCGTATATTTCCGGTCTCCCCGGAGAATATAGATGGTGCCGTTGATGAGCACTTTGACGGCGGCAGGCGCTGCCTCTACTTCGTCTATCGCCTCAGAGCTGCCGCAGGCATAGGTTTGGTTCTTTTTGTTGCCCCAGATATACTCCACCAAGTCCGGTTCATCGACAAAGGGATTGCGGTTGCCCTGTTTCCTCTCCACGGCATCATTGCGTTTCTGCTCTTTCTCGGACACCGCATCCGCCCTGTGCCATTTCAGGAGCAGCGTCAGCGCCTGACTGGTAAAATCGGCGGTGGAGGTATAAGCCGAATAGGTGAACATCCGATAGCCCTGCCCCGCCTGCGTGAAGTTCTTGTCATGATAGCAGGTGAGCATATAAAAGAGTATCCGCGCGAAATCGCCTTTGTATTGGTCTGCGGGCTCGAAGACTTTCTTGTTCTTGCCGCCGGTATAGGTGTACGTCTCGCCGAACTTGGAGCCGAGGTCATTGGACCACTCCGGCTCACCCGCCACTTCGCCGTACGCCCATGCGCCGCGTTGCTGGTTGGTGGCGTTGTCCGTAGGAATGACGTTATACAGGTCGGTGCGCATCGGCTGGGTGTTGTCGTTGTTCCACCAGCTCTGCGGAACGACATGTTCGCGGTTGTAGCAGTCACACTCGATGGTGGTGTTGTAATTGTTGCCGCCGCAGTAGTCATAGGTCGCGAACGTGCAGGACGAGTACATGTCCCAGACCGTACCGTCCGCGCGGAGGTCCACTTTGGCTTTGTCCGCACGCACTTGGTCGTAGGTCAGGACGTCATGGTCCGCAATCTTGTTGTGCAGTTCGGCAAGGATATCCTTGCCTTTCTTGCCATCCAATTCCGGATAAAGACATGTGCTCTCAGCCGCAGTGGCAACCCCCGCACATGCAAGAAATAAAAAAATAACTTTCTTTTTCATAATATCATTCCATCATTTCATCATTTCATCATTCAGCTCGCCTTGCGAGCGCCTCAATCCATCATTCATCATTCCATCATTCATCATTCCATCATTCATCATTCCATCATTCAGCTCGCCTTGCGAGCGGCTCAATCCATCATTCATCAATTCTTTCCGCATCGCTACATGCGGGATATCCGCTTCCATGAAGACAGGTCCATAGGCGGTGTAGCCCATCTTCTCGTAGAACGGCACCGCATGTGTCTGCGCATGCAACAGGACTGCCTTGGCACCCTGCGAAGAGGCATATTCCTCCGCCTGCGTCACAATTCGCCTGCCAAATCCCCGTCCGCGTTCGATAGTCAGCATACGACCGAGGTGCCATTCTTCCGGACTGTCGCCTTGGAAAAGGCGCGCATAAGCGATGACCTGCCCTTGGCGGAAAAGGGCGATATGGGTTGCCGTGTAGTCGATGTCGTCCATATCAAGGTAGCGGCAGTTCTGCTCGGAATAGAAGACGATGAACCGTGCCTTGAGTATCTCGTAGAGCTCCGTGGTGCTGAGCCCGGAGAAGGGTTTGACGAGCATCTTCAGTCCTCTGGGCAGTTTCGTTGTTGTTCTTACTTTTGTCATATGCTGTGGTGTCGGGGTGTCGAAAGCGACTGCTTTTGCGCTGCAAAGGTACTGCTTTTTTTTGAATTATGCAAGAGAGAGATGCATTTTGTGTAATTTGTAGATTCAAATAGCAAGTGCAAAGTTAGTTAAAAAAATTGAAAGAAGCAAGTTTTTGGGTCATAAAAGTTTAATTTTTTTCTTGGACGACGATTAATTTTATATTGTATTTGAGAAATTTGTTCATCTGTAAAGTTGTC
>JAFSLP010000060.1 GCA_017448345.1 Paludibacteraceae bacterium
CGCATGACGATGATGTTTTAGTTGTTTAACTTTGTTGATTAAGACACTACAAAGTTACTAAAAATCAGCGAATTGTGCAACTTTTTTTGTTAAAAAATTTAATCAAAGAACACTTTTTTTTAATTCCGCCAACAGGTTAATTGTTAATTATTAATTTAAAAAACGTCCTTCGGGGCGTTTTTTTCTTGTGTATGTCATTTTTTTGTTGTACTTCGAGGGCACCGACACGGCTTTGCCGTCCCACCTCGAAAGTACGTTCGCGTCCTGCCGGATATATGCAAGGGGAGAAGGGACTTTTTTGCAAAAGGGCTGTGCCCCGTATTTATGTGCAGCTATTAGCCGTCTTATGCGAGCATAGCCGTCCGATAACCGCCCATAAATAGTAGTAAAAAACACTACTTTTTGCAAAAAAGTCCCTTCTTCCCTTGCATATTTGCAATTTTTGTAGTACCTTTGCAGCCGGGATTTACTCACGGGACAGGAGTCCATGTTTTCTTAAAAGGGACGATGGACAAAGGAACAATGGATAATGGATAATAAATTTTACAGGTATGAATTGGAAAGGTTTGCGGGCATTGAGCCCGATGATGGTATTAGTCGGTCTGCTATTGTTTTTCGGGTTTTATTATCAGGGAGTGAGCAATGCGCCGATGCTGTTTGTGTTCGTCGTGACCGCTGTCGTAAGCGTGTGCGTGACGAAAGGAACGATACGCGAACGGATAGACGTCTTCTCGTCCGGCGCCGGGAGCAAAGACCTGCTGCTGATGGTATGGATATTCATGCTTGCCGGTGCCTTTGCAGCGAGTGCGAAAGAGATGGGAGCCGCCAATGCGATGGTGGAGATGACGCTTCGTATCCTGCCCGCCCGCTTTGCTGTCGCCGGTTTGTTTTTTGCCGCCTGCATCACCTCTCTGTGCATGGGAACGAGTGTCGGCACCATCGTTGCATTGATGCCGATAGCGGGCGGTTTGGCGGAACGTACCGGCATGCTGTTACCGCTGGTAGCCGCAGCCGTAGTGGGCGGGGCTTTCTTCGGCGACAACCTCTCTTTCATCAGCGACACGACGATAGTCTCCACACAGAGCCAAGGATGCCAGTTGAGCGACAAGTTCCGTTTTAACATCCGGATGGTGCTGCCTGCGGCAGCCGTAGTGGGACTGATTTATGTGGTGATGGGTTGTACGGCGGAAAGCGCCGTGCTGAGTTCCGCCTCCGTACAATGGTGGAAAGTGATTCCGTATCTGGCAGTCCTTGTGCTGGCAGCCTGCGGCATGAACGTGCTGGTAGTGTTAGTGACAGGAAACATGCTGACCTGCGTGACCGGAATTACCGACGGCAGTTACGACTTCATCCGCTGGACGGACAGCATGCTGCAAGGAGTGGCAGGGATGAGCGAACTGATTCTCATATCGATGCTGGCAGGAGGTATCTTCGCCGTCATCAACCATAACGGCGGTTTGGAATATGTCATTGCCAAGATCACCCGCCGTGTGCGCAGCCGTGCCGGAGCGGAGACCAGTATCTGCACGTTAGTGGCATTTGCGAACATCTGTACGGCGAACAACACGATAGCCATCCTCTCGGTGGGAGATATCGCCAAGCGTATCTCCATGCGCTTCGGCATCGACCCGCGCCGGAGTGCCAGCCTGTTAGACACCACCAGTTGTTTTGTGCAAGGTTCCCTGCCGTACGGAGCCCAACTGCTGATGGCAAGCGGGCTGGCAGGGATAAGCGCCGTGAGTATCATGCCGTATCTGTTCTATCCCTATCTGTTGGGACTGACAGTACTCGTCACGATTGTCATTAGCGGGAGAAAGACAGAAGCAGAAAGACCAAAGCAGAAAGATATTGTCTGTCATCAATAAAAAAAACGTCCCGAGGGACGTTCTTTTTACTTACGGATACCGAGTTCCTTGATGATAGCACGGTAGCGCTCGATGTCTTTTGCCTTCAGGTAATCCAGCATGCGGCGGCGTTTGCCGACCAGAGCGGTCAGTGCGCGCTCTGTACCGAAGTCCTTGCGGTTGCTCTTCAGGTGCTCGGTCAGGTGGTTGATACGGAAGGTGAACAAAGCGATTTGGCTCTCAGCAGAACCGGTGTTCTTGGCATCGTTGCCGTACTTGGCGAACAACTCAGCCTTTTTCTCGGAAGTTAAATACATAATTTAATGTACGATTTGACGATGTACAATGTACAAAGGACATCTACACGTCGGTTAAACAATGTCGGCAAAAGCAGCATCGTAACGGTGTCAACTTCGCCGGATTTATAGCTATTGCCCTTTCCGAAAGTTTCGTTTTCGAGCCATTCGAAAGTTTCATTTCTCGAAAAAAGCGTGCAAAGGTACAACAATTTTCGGACACACACAAATATTTTTTCATTTTTTTTCATTTTTTCTTGCATATTCGAAAAAAAAGAAGTACTTTTGTCGTCGCTTTTGGTAATAAACTCTAAATTCCTCGGGAAGTGAACCAACGGAGTGTTCGCAGCCCGAAGAGCGTAGCGAAATACGTAGCGTGATTGAGCGGCAGTGCTGCGAGTCACGCGAGTATCAGCGCAAGCGAGGGGCTATTTGGTTTTGACAGCATGCCGAATGGTTGTGTAAGCACGCCGAGCAATGAAGCAAGTCTCGTAAAACCCGCTTCGCAATATAACTGGCAACACTTCTTATGCTCTCGCTGCCTAATCGAAGTATAGTAGATTGGCTTATTCGGGCGCAAGGCGCTTGAACGGGACGTCACTCCAAGCCGTGTCTGTGGGCCGAAAGGACATAGTGGCGCAGGAATACACAGAATAGGTTTCGCAGGCTGCGATGCGATACCGAAACCAAAGCAGATAAGCCGGTGGTTGGTGGCTTGGGTCTTGCCGCCGGACGAAAACCAACGCCAAGATAAGCGTGTAGAAAGCACAAGTATTCCTTGTTTGGACGCGGGTTCGAATCCCGCTAGCTCCACACAAGACTGCGGTGGCAGTCTTGGGATCTAAGGGGGATTCTCGCCCGGGTTCTTAGCCCTAAAGGGCACGATTATTGCACTAATGCAATCTTCGAATCCCGCTAGCTCCACGTCGGAAGCGGCGATTAATGACTTCGTTACTGCGTAACTCGTGGAATTATCGCGCTTCCTCCTCCCCCCATCGCAAACAGCCTGCGGCTTGGTTTACGCTGGGGACCCCAAAAGTGCGGGGCATTAGCTCATCTGGTAGAGCGTAACGTTCGCAATGTTAAGGTAGGGGGTTCGAGTCCCCCATGCTCCACTAAAAAAGCGCACACGTACATATATTAAAATGCGCGCACGTGAATAGATTATTCACATTTTGTATTAAAATATCATGAAAAAACGGATTTTTCTGATGCTCGCTCTGACAGCATCCACGCTGCTTGCCGCAGCGCAATCGTTGACAGTGACGGGTGTCGTAATGGCTCAAGACGAGCCGGATCCCGTAATCGGTGCAAACGTAATGGTCAAAGGTACCACCGTGGGAACAATCACCGATTTTGACGGAAATTTCGAACTACAAGCCAAATCCGGCGATGTACTCCAAGTGTCTTTTATGGGTTACAAGACCCAAGATGTCAAAGTAACGGGCTCAGGTCCGCTGCGAATCACTCTTGTGCCGGACAATGTCCAGCTGCAAGAAGTAGTCGCCATCGGTTACGGCACGATGAAGAAGAGCGATTTGACGGGAGCCGTATCTTCTGTGAAAGCGGAAGACCTGCAAAAGACCCCTCTTGCCACCGTTGATCAGGCTCTGCAAGGAAAAGCAGCCGGTGTGACGGTGAATGCCAACTCCGGTCAACCGGGCGCAGCAGCCGAGATACGCATCCGCGGTATCGGCTCCGTGAAATCCGAATCAACGCCTATTTACGTAGTGGATGGTGTGGTGCTGAAGGACATCAACTTCCTGACCCCCTCGGATATCGAGTCCATGGAAATCATGAAGGATGCTTCCTCAACCGCCATTTATGGTAGTCAGGCGGCTAACGGTGTTATTCTTATCACCACCAAATCCGGTCACAAGGACCGCAAAGCCGGTATCAGTTTCAATGCCTATTGGGGTATTCAGAACAGATGGCGCAAACTGGATGTGATGAATGCCATGGATCAGGCAGAGACGGAAGTACTGATGGCAGGCGGAGCCAAAGCCATCGGAAACTGGAAGAAGGGTTTTGCCACATGGTGGACCAAGACCAACAACGCCAGCGGCACCAACCCCTATTATCCTGTCAATTTCGACTATGCATCTTACGCGGCAGGAGGCGGCACAGACTGGCAGGACGAGGTCTTCCGCAAGAACGCGCTGGTGCATAACTACAGCCTCTCCGTGGATGGTGGCGGAGAATGGGGTTCCTACCTGTTCAGCGCCAGTTATTTCAACCAGAATGGAACCTTGCTCGGCAGTAACTATGACCGTTTGACGCTCCGCGTGAACACCAAATTCAATGTGCGCAAATGGTTGCGTATCGGCGAGAACCTGACTTTCGCGACAAGCCGTGCCCGCAATGCGATGAACAACAATGCTTCTCCGCAGGCATCTGTTCTCTCCGCTGCTTTGGCTATGGCACCGTGGGACCCGGTCTATTATCCGGAGAACGCGGTGAACGGTCTGGGAGAGAAAATCGGCGGCCAGCCATCCGCTGCCTCCAACTTCACCAATGTGGTCAACCCGATGTCCATGATTTATAACACCGAACCGAACAATAAGGTGCAACGCTGGGTAGGTGACATCTTCATCGAGATAACTCCGATAAAAGGTCTGACCATCCGTCCTTCGCTGAGCATGGATCTGAGCAATAACATGGACCGCACATTCAATTATGCCTACCGTTATTCCAATGCCGACTACCGTGAGCACAACTCGGTAGGTGCCGGGATGGCACGGTACATGACCCTGACGAACGACAATGTCATCACCTATGCGCGTGATATTGAGAAGCATAGTTTCTCTGTCATGGCAGGTGAGACGATGCAGCAATACGACTACTACAGCGTCAGCGCCGGAGGTCAGGATATCGTGAATATAGACCCAAAGAACTGGTATATCTTCAACACGAAGAACGACTCCACACGTACAGAAGGCGATGCTGTCGCACGCACAAGACGTCTGTCTTTCTTCACGCGTCTGCACTATAGCTACGACAACCGCTATATCGCTACATTCAACTTCCGCGCAGATGCATCTTCGCGGTTCAAGAAGAGCGAGAAAGGTGTATGGGGCTATTTCCCGTCCATGGCATTGGCATGGCGAATCAACCAAGAGTCCTTCTTGGAGGATGCCACCTATATTGACAACCTGAAACTGCGTTTCGGCTGGGGACAAGTCGGCAACGACCAAGTCAGCGAGTCCGCCTTTGTGCAGTCCATTGAGACTCCGGGACCCTATTTCGTAGGTTATATTCTGGGAGACAATCTGGTGCCGGGTGCCGCCGTGCTGACACTCGTCAACGAGAACGGACGATGGGAGACCAACGAGCAATGGAACCTCGGTCTGGACTTCGGCTTCTGGAACGGCAAGTTAAGCGGTACGCTGGAAGGATATATCCGCGACACCAAAGACGCCATCCTGTCTGTAAACGCTCCTGCACATGTGGGTAACCACTGGGCGATGTCCGCCAACCTCGGTACCGTCCGCAATATGGGTATCGAGTTGACCTTGGGACATATGAACAGAGTCGGAGATTTCGAGTACGGCATCAACGGAAACATCTCTTTTGCCAAGAACAAAGTGACCCATATGAACGGCGGTAGCGCCGATTACGGCGACCGGACGAAGACCGACGAGGGCCTGCCGGTACGCTCCTTCTGGGGATACAAATATTTAGGCATCTACGCCTCCGACGAAGAAGCCGCTGCCCATCTACCCAACTCCACCAACGTGGTCAACGAGGGTGACTCCAAATACGAGGATGTCAACGAGGACGGCAAGATAGACGAGAATGACTGCATGGTCATCGGTAATCCGTTCCCGTGGCTGACCGGTGCGCTGACCTTCAACTTGGGCTGGAAAGGCATTGATTTCAGCATCAATTTCCAAGGAGTTTACGGCAACCAGATTTACAACGCTCTCCGCGAGCGTCTGGAAGGTACCGGTCAGACAGCAACATTGAGCACCGCGATGAAGGATGTACATATCTATTACAACTCCGACAAACGCGAGGCAATGACCGATGCCGGCATCGACTGGCAAAGCTATATGAACCAATATGCCGGCTCTATTCCTAATCCTCACGGTAACTCGCTGAATGCAGCCAACTCATCCCGTTTCATCGAGAGCGGTGCTTACCTGCGTCTGAAAGACCTGACTTTAGGCTATACCCTGCCCAAGAAATACAGCCAGAAAGCATATATCGACCGTATCCGTGTCTATTTCACGGCAAGCAACCTGCTGACGCTGACCGGCTATACAGGCTATGACCCCGAAGTAGGCGGAGGAGTGGACTACGGAAACTACCCGCAGAGCCGTACTTTCATGTTCGGTATTAATTGTGACTTTTAATTAGGAGGACAAGAAAATGAAAAAAACAACGTATATACTTTTGGCACTTTGCCTGCTTGGTTTCTCTTCCTGTGACTGGGTATCGGAACCCACACCGGGTGTAACCCAGTTGTCCGATTATTTCGTGTCCGGTCAGGCGTGTATCTATAACGTCAATGCCAACTACGTGCCACTGGCATGGGAGTTCAACAACACCTATTACAGCGAGTGGTTCATCGGCGACGTTATGTCTGATGACGCCTTGAAAGGAGGACAAAACATCTCCGACATGTCGGCTGCTTACGAGCTGGAGAATTTCAAATCCAACGCGGACAACGAGATAGCCGAAGAATTCTTCAAAGCCCAATACGAAGGTATTGCGCGCTGCAACTCGTCGCTGACCTATATTCCCACCGTTGCCTGTGACTCCGACATGAATGAGTCTCTCAAGCAGCGGCTGTTAGGCGAGTGCTATTTCCTGAGAGCGTACTATTATTTCCGTCTGGTCCGCACGTACGGCGGTGTTCCTCTGACGCTGGCGATAGAGAACAGCGACGAGCACTGGAACCGTGCCCGCTCCAGCGCAGAGACCATCTATGCACAGATTATCTCAGACTTGGAAAATGCAGAGTCCCGTTTGTGGAACAAAAGCGAGACCGGCGGAGCCGACATGGGTCGCGCCACCAAAGGAGCCGCACAGGCTATGCTGGTGAAGGTGTATATGTACATGCATGACTATGCCAAGGCAAAAGAATGGGGAGACAAGTTCCTCACCGACCAAGCCGCACAATACAGCCTGACACCCGTATTTGCGGATAATTTCACACTGGCAGGAGAGAACAACGAGGAGTCTATCTTCGAGATTCAATACGCCAATGAAGCCACCTCCGACTACAACCCGGGCAATGGCGCAACGAGAGGTACGTTTACGCAGGTTCTGACACGTTCACGCTCCACCAATATGGGTGACGAGGGTTGGGGTTTCAACAAGCCCACCCATAACCTGTATGACGAATACGAGCCGACCGATCCGCGCAGGGATGCCACCATCATTCTGCTGGATGCAGACCATCTGGGCGACCAAGACACCTATCTGGGTACCTCGTACCTGAACCGCAAATCCGGCTTGTATAACGCCGAGGGAACCGGCTACACCTACAAGAACACGCACAATACCCGTGGTGTGCTGAATAACAAACAATTCCGTTTGGCAGACCTTTATCTGCTGTACGCAGAGGCATGTATGGAGACCGGCGACGCAGGAACAGCAACCACGTATCTTAATAAGGTGCGCGCACGCGTAGGGCTTCCCTCTTATCCGGGCTATTCGTTCAAGGTGAATGGAGAAGAGCTTACCTCCCCTACACTGCAGGAAGCTCTTCGTCATGAGCGCCGCATGGAACTGGCGATGGAGGGTCACCGCTGGTTCGACCTCTGCCGCTGGGGCGTGGCATATGAGGTAATGACTGCTTATATGGCATTGGAAAGCCCGGAAGCAAAGGCAGAGATGCAACCGTTCAAGAAAGGTGTGCATGAGTTGCTGCCGATTCCTAACAAACAGCGCCAGCTGAACAGCCTGCTGGACCAAAACCCCGGATACTAAACAGGAGACCCTATAAAAACAATACTAGTTCAACTAGGATAAATAATCTTTTTAATTAACTTTTTAAACAACAAAACTTATGAAAGCAAACAAAATTTTTGCTGTTGCATTAGCTGCCCTTGCATTGGTAGCTTGCAAAAAAACTCCGGATGAGCCGAAACCCACTACACTGGCTCTCAACGAGACCGAGATTAAGGTTCAAGTGGATGCAACCTTCCAGTTGACCGCCAATCTGGAAGTGAGATGGGCTTCTTCCGATGAGGCAGTAGCCACTGTTGCCAACGGCTTGGTAAAAGGTATCGCAGCCGGTGAGGCAAACATCACCGCTACCGCTACAGACGGTCAGAAAGCAGTATGTAAGGTAACCGTAGAAGGCGGAACCACTCCTCCTCCCGCAGGCAACCCGTACGATGAGTTTGCACAACTGCAAGGCAAAGCATACTATGTATTCTTCCTGCAAAGTGGCGCAATGGACTATCTTGGCGACAAGGTGCTCTATTATTTCGGTCCTAACAATCACAATGATGAAACGCTTGGTAAAGAGCAAGGCTCACGCTGGCTCTACATTTGGAATAATCCTGCCGTTTCCGGCGGAACTGCTGTTGGTACAGATCCATTTGATATGGCAGAAGGATGGACATGTATCAAGCAAGTGGATGGCTGGTGCTCAGGAGGTCTCTGTGTAGCTATCAATGGAGATAATAATGTTTCTGAAGAAAGTGTAACTGAAGACTTCGCCGCATTGAACGATATTCAGAAAAATATCACCAACTATGATGAGTGGTATTTTGCTATCGCATTGAAAAACAATACCCAAGGTGCCGGTTATGACTTCGAAATTATTGGTAGCAATGTAGATAATGTTGAGTCAGGAAAGGGCTCTATTCACATTGATCCAGCAGCTACCGGTGAGTGGGTATATAAAGAGTATAAACTCTCTGAGATAAAAGGACTGGAGTTCGGTAATTTCAATCATAACGGTTCCAACCTCTTTGTATTTATCTGCAATCCTTTCTTGCAAGGTGCTCAGTTGGATCTCGGTTATGCTTTCCTGTATAAGAAATAACTAATTTCTTTCTCAGGTCGGTGGGACTGATTATCCCACCGACTTTCTATTTTTTAATTTACACCTTATGAAGAATATCATTTCTCTTTCTATCTCTGCGCTGCTGATGCTTTCTTTGGCAGCATGTAACACCAATAATCCGGACAATCCCGGTTCGGGAACGATTGAGGATTCCAATGAGTATGCCTACATCCAAAGCAAAAGTGCCAAACGGGGCGTGAGTTTCAGCTGGCAGATGGACGAGGACTTTGACCTGCTGGGTTCTGCCGTATCATGGAGTTATAACTGGGCAAACACTCCGGCTGCCTCGCAGGAAAGCAAATACCGGCAATACGGCATCCAGTTTGTGCCCATGTGCTGGAACAACAACTATTCCGCCGATAATATAGCTGCGTATTATACCTCTCATTCGGACAAACAGAACTACCTGTTAGGCTACAACGAGCCGAACCTGACCGACCAAGCCAATATGACGCCCACACAGGCAGCGGAAAGATGGAACGAGGTGGTCGCCTTAGCAAAAGGCAGCAACGCCCGTCTTATCTCTCCGGCGATGAACTGGGGCACTTTAGCCGGCTGGAGCAACGGCGTACAGTGGCTGCAGGAGTTCTTCAAACTGGTCAATCCGGATGATATAGACGGTGTGGCTGTTCATATTTATATGAATTCCGCCAAGGCTGCATTAGGCGATTTAAAAAGATACAAAGTCTTCGGCAAGCCATTATGGCTGACAGAGTTCTGTTCGTGGGACGGAACCTCCAGTTCAGCCGCACAATGCCAGTTCATGTGCCAATGTATCAATGCGCTGGAGCAAGATCCTGACCTTGAGCGTTACGCATGGTTCATTCCACGTTGGAACCAAGCTACCGAATCGGCACCGTATATGCAGTTGATTACCAAATCCAAACCCTACGCTCTGACCGAACGTGGCAAACTATTCGTCAACATGTCTTCGTTTGACCAAAAGGCGGTCTATCCCTGCGGCAAACGTATTCCTGCAGAGCACTACAGAGCTTGCAGCGTGGACGAGAACTTCTCTTCACCGCTGATTGCCCTCTGCACGGATGTGAACGGTATATTACAGATTGACGGCTTGGCTCTCAACCAGTGGATGGACTACCAGATTAACGTTCTCAGTGGTGTAAAACACATCCAAATCCGCTATGCCGCCACCCGTGATTCGGAGATTACGGTCTATCGGGTGGACGAGGAGGGCAACGAGAGCGCCCTGCAGACGATAGAACTGCCCGTCACGGGCTCCAAGACAGCATGGACCACTCTCACCGCCGATTTCACACCGGAAGCAGGCACACAGGTGCTCCGGCTCAAATGCACGAAGGGATTACCCCGTATCAACTGGTTTAAACTCAATTAACAGCGATGAAGAAGATATTTTTTGTATTATGTGTCATATGTGCTGCAATGATGCAGGCGCAGGAGTACAGCCTTGTATGGAATGAGGATTTTACGGACGGTGCGCTGGATACCAAGGTCTGGAATATAGAGGTGAACGGCGACGGCGGAGGCAACAACGAGTTGCAGTACTACTGCGAGAAAGGTGTGACGCTCGGTGTTGAACCGACGACGGGTAAGCAATGCCTGATTTTGACGGCTACCAAAGAGGATTACAAGGGCAAGAAATGCACCTCCGGACGCGTGAATACGAAGAACAAGATGACTTATACCTACGGACGTATAGACGCGCGTATCAAGTTCCCGAACACGGCGAACGGCTTATGGCCCGCGTTCTGGCAGATGGGTAACAACTTCGACCAAGTAGGCTGGCCCCGTTGCGGCGAGACGGACATCATCGAGTTAGGCAACAGCAACGGTTTCAACGGTACGCAGGACCGCTATTTCAACGGCGCGATGCATGTAGGCTCGGCGTGGAACAGCGTATGGAGCGATGCACAAGCCGTGACATGGCAATACTCTGTGGAAGACACTTTCCATATCGTGACGATGGTCTGGACGCCTACATCCATAGACATGTATATGGACAAAGACGCCCATCCGGAGAACGGAGCCTATTTTCATGCCGATCTGGAGCCGAACGACAATGCAGACTATAACCGTCAGTTAGTGTTCGGAAAGCCTAATTTCGTCATTGCCAACCTTGCGGTAGGCGGTAATTTCCCTCAGATATGGGACATCAACAAGATTACGGCGCTTGCCAATGGTCCGCGGTCGGTGTATATTGATTGGATCCGTATCTACCAGCGCGGCGACGCCAACGAATCATTCTCCTGTCCTTCTGCGTCGGACGAGATAGAGAGCGAGGGAACACAAGGCATAGAGGTAGTCGAAAGTCAAAAGTCAAAAGTCGAAAGCCGGAAGGTGCTCCGTAACGGGCAGTTGTTGATTCGCCGGGGTGAGAAGATATATGACATGCTTGGGCATGAAATCCGATAAATCAGAGTTTATCCGAAGAATCCGAATATGCAGAATGTAAAGTTAATATTATTAAGCGCGGTCTTCTATCTGAGCTCTTGCTCTAAGCCGGAATGGGAGATGGTATGGTCCGACGAGTTCGACGCACCAGAACTGAACAGCGCCTATTGGAATGTAGAGGACAATGCACGCGGCGGAGGCAATGCCGAGTTGCAGTATTATGCTCCGAAGAACGTGACGATAGAGCGGCACCCTGTCAGCGGAGAGAGCTGTCTGGTCCTCAATGCGCAGCGCGAGGATTACAAGAACCGTCCTTGCACCTCTGCACGGTTGAACACACAGGACAAGGTGACGGTGGAGTACGGCAAGGTGGAAGCGCGTATCGCCTTCCCTCACACCGCGGACGGACTCTGGCCCGCGTTCTGGATGCTGGGCAACAACCTTGCGCACGATTTGGGCAATAACGACGATGTAGATACCCGCGCAGCCAAATTAGCGGAGCAAGGAATGGTGGTATGGCCCAAATGCGGCGAGATAGACATCTGCGAAATGGGACATCACAAGGGCATCGAATCCGGTACACAAGACCGTTATTTCAACGGTGCATGCCACTGGGGCGAGAGTTTCAACAACGGTGCATACCCCAATGTAGGCGGTTTCTACACAGCGGACTATCCGGTACAGGGTGATTTTCACTTGTTTACCTTGGAATGGAGCGAAGACAGCATAGCCATGTATCTGGACAAAGACCGTTTCCCTGAGGCTGAGCCTTATTTCCAGCTCTCGCTGCGGAACAAGGAGGTCAACGAACCCGGACACTATTTCAACCACCCGTTCTATCTGGTGCTGAATCTGTCTGTAGGCGGCTTCTTCCCGAACATGCCTGCGGCAGAGAAATACCCGGAGTTGATTACAGCGGAAGATGAGTCGTTCCGGAAAGTGACGGCTCTGCCGGCTGACGGCACGCCCGTGAAGATGTATGTGGATTATATCAGGGTTTTCAAGAAAACCCGTTAATGAGTTAAATAGTTAAAATGGTCTCGCTGTACGAGACGTTAAATGATTATGAAACTGAGTGTTAAAGAAAAGTTAGGTTACAGTTTAGGAGACACCGCGTCGCATTTTGTGTGGGACTTGGTGGGTTTCTGGTTGCTCATCTTCTATACCGACATCTACGGTCTGACGCCAGCGCTGGCAGGAGTCATCATGTTCGTCGGTTCCATTTGGGACGCTATTATGGACCCTGTAGTGGGTATTATTTCCGACCGCACCAGTTCGCGGTGGGGCAAGTTCCGTCCGTATCTGCTTTTCGGCTCGGTGCCGTACGCTATTTTGGCAGTGCTGGCATTCACTACGCCGGAGTTCGGTCTGAACGGCAAGTTCGCTTACGCGCTGATAACCTGTCTGTTGCTGCGTACCGCGTATGCTTTTGTGAATCTGCCTTACAGTTCGCTCAGTGCTGTCATGACGGACGATTCGAACGAGCGTGCGGGACTGAATACCTACCGTTTCATAGCCGCGTATATCGGTCAGTTCATCGTCACGGGCGCTGCTCTCTATCTGGTCAAATGGTTAGGGGCTATCGGTAATGACGGCGTGGTCAATCAAGCGCAGGGTTACCAATATACGGTGGCGTTGTTCGGCGTGCTGAGTATCGCCTTCTTCCTTATCGCTTTTGCGACCACCAAAGAGCGTGTGCCGCAGCCTGAGAAACAGGACAACAACGTGCTGAAGGATTTCAAGTATCTGTTCATGAACAAGGCGTGGATAGTCTTGACCTGCGTAGGAATCGTGTCATTTATCATGTTCGCCATGCAGAACGCAGCCATCGCCTATTATTTCAAGTATTATATCCATGACGCGGAGAACGTGCAGTTGTTCAATGTGTTAGGTACAGTGGCTCTGATAGTTGCGCTGCCGGCGTCCAAACCTTTGGCAAAGCGGTTCGGCAACAAAGCCGTATATATCATGTCGTCCGTGGTATCGGGTGTGTTCTTTGCGCTCATCTTTACAGCAGGGGACAACCTGCCGCTGGTCTATACGTTTAACATCCTCGCGAAGATGGCTTACGCTCCGGCAGTGCCTTTGCTGTGGACGATGTTAGCCGATGTGGCGGATTATGGCGAGTGGAAGTTCAACCGCCGCACGACGGGCTTGTGCTTCTCGGCGTCGGTGCTGGCGCAGAAACTGGGTTGGGCTATCGGAGCCGCAGCGGCAGGATGGCTGCTGAGTGCCACCCATTTTGTGGCGAACGCGGACGTACAGAGCGATACGGCGATGATGGGTATCCGCCTGCTGGTCAGTGTGATACCGGGCGTGCTGTATGCCTCCTGCGCACTGGTGATGCTATTCTATAATCTGGACAGCCGGACGATGGAACAGATGAAGCATGAGCTGGAGGTACGGAGGGAGTCCGCTTCGCTCTCGTAATACCCCCTTGAATGCCTAAGAATCACTAAGAATCATCAATAACAACTAACGTTCAATTTTCGAACACAGCGTTCGAAAAAAGAAAAGTAAACCCATGGTAAAAGGACAATTTATATCAATCAACGGAGAGCGTTTTTACGAGATTGCCAACTATGACGAGATGAAGCCTTTCTTCATCTCTCTGGCTTCGGATACGGATTTATGGATGTATCTCAGTTCCACAGGCGGACTGACAGCCGGCAGAAGAAGCCCCGAGGAAGCGCTTTTTCCCTATTATACGGACGACAAGATCACCGAGAACCATGAGAGGACAGGTCCCCTGACGATAATCAACGGCTGGCGTCCGTTCTCGAATATGCAGCAGCCTGTATATGATATTTCACGCAAGATAGCCAAATCGACGGTGGGCAACAAGATTGTCTTCTGCGAGGAGAACCATACGTTAGGTCTGCGTTTCTCGTATCTCTGGGCACCTGCGGGCAGTCACGGCTGGGTGCGCCGTGCCACCTTGGAGAACCTATCCGGCAGCCCTGTGGAGACAGAGATGCTGGACGGGCTGCAGAATGTGCTGCCGTCAGGCGTGGAGCGCAAGACGCAGAACGAGTTCTCCACCCTCGTGGACGGATACAAGAAGACAGAGGTGGTTTTAGTCGAAAGTCAAAAGTCGAAAGTCGAAAGCAAAAGCGAAAGCAAAAGCGAAAGCGGGCTGGCGCTGTTCCGCATGGAGGCTATCCTTGTGGACCGTGCCGAGCCAAGCGAGAGCCTGCGCTGCAACACCGTCTATACCTTGGGTCTGCCCGGTGCGGAGTATTCGGTAAAACCGGATGCACCTGAAATATTCCGCAAAAGCAGGCATTTTGAGCCGGAAAGCGAATCCAAAGGAGTCCGCGGCGCATTCTTCGCCCACACCCGTTTCACTCTCGCAGCTGCAAACAGCAAGGACGGTTCGTCCTCGCGGACATGGTATCACATCTTGGATGTAAGCCAAGATGCGGTGCAGGTGCGCCGTCTGCTGCGTTTCATGGCGCAACCGGACGCCACCGAAGCTATCGAAGCCGCCATGCAACGGTCCACAGACACGCTCAGGGCTATCGTGGCACAGAACGACGGCATACAACACACGGCTGACGAAGCGAACGACGCACGCCATTTCGCCAACGTCCTCTTCAACACCATGCGCGGCGGGTATTATCTGGAGTACCCGCCAAAGGGACAAAGGGACAAAGTACAAAGTACAAAGGCAGATGAGATGAGACATGAGATGGAATATCTGCCGCTGACTTTCGGACGGAGGCACGGCGACCCCTCGCGCCCATGGAATCTCTTCTCCATACGCGTGCAGGACGAGCAGGGCAGACCCGTCGTCGCCTATCAGGGCAACTGGCGGGATATCTTCCAGAACTGGGAAGCACTCTCCCTCTCCTACCCGCTGTTCATCAATCATATCATCGCCAAGTTCCTCAACGCCACTACGGCGGACGGTTATAACCCCTACCGCATCTCCAACGAGGGGATTGACTGGGAGGTCATCGAGCCGGAGAACCCGTGGTCGAACATCGGCTACTGGGGTGACCACCAGATTATCTATCTGCTCAAGCTGTTAGAGCTCAGCTATCACCACAACCCCGAGACGCTGCAGGAGCTGCTCAACAAACGTATTTTCGCTTTCGCCAACGTGCCTTACCGGCTGAAAAGTTACGACGAGATAGTAGCGGACCCGAAGAACTCCATCCGTTTCGATGACGAGCTGCACAAACAGATTATGGCACTGGTGCCGGAGATGGGCGCGGATGCCAAACTGGTGCTTGACGGGAACCGGCAGGTGGTCCACACCACCATGGCGGACAAACTGCTCATCACACTGCTTGCCAAGCTGTCGAATTTCATACCGCGTGCAGGCATATGGATGAATACCCTTCGTCCTGAATGGAACGATGCGAACAACGCCCTCGTGGGCTACGGCACCTCCATGGTCACGCTCTGTTATATGCGCCGTTATGTGGCGTTCCTGCTGCAACTCTTTGCCTCTCAGACGGAGATATGTATCGGCACAGAGACCGCCGGACTGCTCCGTGACATCCGCCACGCTATCTCCGATATCCTCCGGTTCCATACGATGGCACCCGATACCCTCCGAGGCTTTACCGACACGGTCGGAAGAGCCGGAGAGCACTACCGTGCCAAGGTCTATACCGGCATATCCGGATGTCAGGAGACGGTCCGTACAAGCGATGTGCAGGCATTCCTGAAGGATACCCTTGCCCTCATCGACGACTCTATACGCTCCAACAAACGCGCTGACGGACTATATGAGGCATACAACCTCATCCGTTTCACCGGTTCAGGCATCGAGATTGAGCATCTCTATGAGATGTTGGAGGGACAGGTGGCTGTTCTCTCGTCCGGAGTGCTGACGGCGGAGGAGTCAGCCGACCTGCTGGATGCCATGCGCGCCTCGGCGCTCTATCGCGAGGACCAGCGCAGTTATATGCTCTACCCCAACCGCAGAAGGCTCGCCTTCCTTGAACTCAATAACATCCCGTCTGACCACCCGATGCTGACAGCCGGGCTTCTGAAGAAATATACCGGCTCCATCCTCCGTCAGGACGACGAGGGAGGGCTGCATTTCGATGCCTCGTACCGCAATGCCAACAACCTGCCGGACGAGCTGAAGGGGCTCTATGAGTCGGTCTTCCATCATCATGCGTTCACCGGACGCTCCGGCACGTTCTATAAATACGAAGGACTGGGGTGTATCTATTGGCATATGGTGTCCAAACTGCTGCTGGCGGTAGGCGAGACGATAAGCAATGTACAAAGAGACGATGTACAATGTACCATGGAGGAGACTTTGCAGCGTCTCCGCGCTCATTATTTCGCCATCCGTGACGGTATCGGGGCACACAAACAGCCCAGCGAATACGGTTCGTTCCCCTTCGACCCCTATTCGCACACACCGTCCATGGCTGGCGTGCAGCAACCCGGCATGACGGGGCAGGTCAAGGAGGATATCATCAGCCGTTTCTTCGAACTCGGTGTCTCCGTCCGCGACGGACAGGTCTCTTTCCGCCCCACCATGCTCACAGAGGCGGATTTCACCAACGGCGAACTGCGCTTCACCTACTGCGGCGTGGAGGTCATCTACAAGCATACACCATCCACCCTGCACCCTGTGCCATCAAGCCAAGGTCTCACTCTCTCGAAGGAGGACAGTGCCCGTCTCTTTGCGCGAGACACGACCCTCTCGCCTGTCATCGTCGAAGTATGATACAAGAAACGCCCCGATGGGCGTTTTTTGATGTTTCAAGGAGAATAAAATTGCAGAAAAATGGCATACGCCCTTGCGTATGTCGTTTTTTTGTTGTACCTTTGCAGCGCAGAGGTTAACCTCTATGACTGTTACCGGATATATACAAGCGTTATGAAGACACAAGAAATTACAAAAGACACTAAAGGAGAGATTGTTATCTATCAATCAGAAGAAGGAAAAGTTTCTGTTGATGTGCTGTTTCAAGACGAAACGGTGTGGTTGCCTATAGAGCAAATGAGTATATTGTTTGGTAAATCGCGCTCTACCATCAACGAACATATCCTGAATATTTACAAAGAAGGTGAACTTTCCGAAACAGATACGGTGAGAAAAATCGGAATTTCCGACTTTTCTACCAAACCCACCAATTTCTACAACCTTGATGTCGTCATTTCTGTTGGGTATCGTGTTCATTCTGTGCAAGGTACGCGTTTCCGTCAATGGGCAACCCAACGCATTCACGAGTATATCATCAAAGGCTACACATTGGATGACGAACGGCTAAAAGGTAACGGAGGACGTTATTTCCGCGAATTACTCCAGCGCATTCGTGATATCCGCAGTAGTGAGCGCAACCTCTATCAGCAAGTGACCGATATCTATGCAACGGCTGTTGATTATGACCCGAAAGCAGAGATAACTCGCCAATTCTTTGCTACGGTGCAAAACAAGATGCACTATGCAGCACACCTTCATACTGCGGCTGAAGTGGTATATGACAGAGTAGATAATGAAAAGCCGATGTTGGGGATGACAAACTTCAAAGGGAACTATATCACTAAAGATGATATTATCATTGCCAAGAACTATTTGACGGAAATCGAACTCCAGCGATTGAATTTGCTGGTATCCCAGTTCTTCGACTATGCAGAATTGCAAGCGATGGAACAGCACCCAATGACTATGCAAGAGTGGATTGAAGAACTTGATAGGGTACTTAGCAATAATCGTCGTCCGTTGTTAGAAGGAAGCGGTTCTATAAGCCACAGGCAGGCACAAGAAAAAGCAGAACACGAATATGCGGTCTATCGACAACGAGAGCTGAACCAATTAGAATCCGACTATGATCGCGCTATACGACAGTTATCACTCTTTGGGTCAACTAACGGTTTATTAGGCGAAGGAGAACCTAATAAATAATAAAATTCCATCCAAAGGTAACTTTGGGCAAATGGATGATTAGCATCCACCAGCCGAAGACCGGGAGATGACCGAGACAAGAAAAACTATACACAGCAGGCTCTTTGGGTTAAACCGGAGCACTGACACCGGCTGCCTTAAAAATGGTGACAAAATAACAAACTTACTATAAAATCGCAGAAAAATGGCATGCGCCCTTGCGTATGTCATTTTTTTTGTGTAATTTTGCAGCGCAAAACAGAAGTTTTGCCGTATCTGCCCACGCCGAGGGAATATGTCTTTCGGGAGGGTGAGATACAGGACATATTGAAAAAGGCGTCTTACGCGCTTTGTTTTGGCATTCCGGAATCTGGTAAATTCATATAATCCAAAACATTGCAGCACTAAGATGCCCATTGGTATGTAATTAATGTACGCGCATACTGCGCGCATTGGTGCATACGGCGTGGGCTACGGTGTTGTTGTTTGGATTAGAAGGCAATACCAGAGCCTCGGAATGCGGAACAGCAAGATTGCAGTCCCGCTTTTAATTTTGTGCTTTGCGCACTCCGGCTTCTTCGGTTTAGACCTCGCGGCTGTTTCCGCGAGCCACAGCTGAGCGTAGTCTCCGGATTTTCCGGAATATCTGGAACAGCGTAGCGGTCTATAACCGCTATAATACTATAATAATTAACGTGAGTTCGATATAAGGATAAGTTATAACAAAATGATTAACAGCAAAATAAGTAGAAAATAATATCAAAAATACTTGCATATGTGAGAAATTTTTAGTAACTTTGTAGTGACAAATCAACAAAGTAAAAACTAAAA
>JAFSLP010000061.1 GCA_017448345.1 Paludibacteraceae bacterium
AAAAATCAACGAGATATGCAAGTTTTTGAGCAACTATTTTTAATAAAAATAACACATAAAATTAACTTAAAAGCGAAGACTGTTTGAGGTTGTCTCAACTGCTGATTCGCATTAATAATTGTTTTATATGTTTTTTTCGAAAAAGAACCAATTCGCCAAGCACCCTGTGTAGTGGTTACGCAATGGTATCGGAATAGTATTTCAGGAGGAGGGTATCAGGAAGTCATTACATAGTCATTGGGAGGACTGATAAAAAATCTGTGTAATTTGTGTAATCTGTGGACTGGTAAAATAATTTTTCTTTAATTTTTGATAATTTTTGACAAACTCCACCGCTGAAAACCTAAAGCAATGCGGGCACGCATTAGAGGTAAATACAGCTCGCTAAAGAGGCGCTACAGAGGCATCCTAGACTTTGTTACTGAAAAAATGCAGTAACAGCCTGTATTTCTGCTATTTACAGAGAACCTAAAAACACGCGAAAATCGCCCTTTTTGCCATTTCATTGGGCGTTTTCAGCTGTTTTTTTACAGGGAATCATTGGGAATCTTGGGGACGAACGAAAAGAGGGTGTGCCAAATAATTTTTGACACACCCTCTCCGATTAAAGTTGGTTGGGGTTGGAGTATCACACTTGCAGAACAGCAGAAGTACCCTTGTTTGACAGAGGGCTTGCTGCCGGTCTGAAAGTGGAGGGAATCACCACTGTTCGTCAGTGGGGACGGCGTTCAGTTTGTTGGCACCGCTGCCGGTAGCGGGGGTGGGAGCACCACCGCTTGCACAGAGCGTTTGAACCATCGTTATATCCGCTACTGTGACGGATGGCTGCTGATATATATTCTTTTCCATAAAGTTCTTTGCTGTTTTGTATCCTTCGCCCCTCCCCGCAAGGGGGAGGGGTTGGGAGAGATTCTTACTTTACAATCTGACCTTGCGCGTTATAACGAACGCCGTTCTTGATGATGACGAGTTGTCCGTTCTCAATTACCTTTGTACTTGGTACTTGGTCACTTGATACGTGATCAACGCCTGTTGCCTGATTCTCTCCGTTGAAGACGAAGCGGAGGCGTTGGGGAGCACCGGCTCCACCACCGAGGGTGAGATAAGCCTTGTGCGCTGCAAGCGTGCCGGAGAACTGATAGAATCCTACACCCGTTATGCTGTTGTCGGTCGAATGACCGGAGAGCACGTAGCAGTTAGCCGGAGCAGCTGTTGCTTCATCTACACCGTGGAGGGCGTTTTCTGCACTAATCGTAACAGCAGCAGCATCGGTCGGAGTGAGCGATAAGGAAGCAACGTTGGACTTGAGGATTACAGGCGTGTTAGCCGGAAGCACTTCACCGCCGTTAACTACCTTATTCATAATCATGTCCTCACCGCTGATAGTAGCCACGTATGCCTCTGTTCCGGCAGGGAGTGTGAACTTTCTCGAACTGTCAAAGAAGGTAGAGTAGTAAACACCTGCGTTGTCGGGGTCTTGTTTAGCTGCGATATCTGCTCTCGGAGCAATAGAGATAGACTTGATATATCCTTTTGCACTTTCAGCTTTTGCTGCCGGAGCGCGTTTTGGCGCAGGACTATAACCGCCTGCACCGGTCAGATAGATGATGACTGCTGTCGGTTCTTCCAAATCAAAGTTCACTTCAGCAGTACCCATACTGGTTTGCGCGATGGTAACAGCCGCTTTTCCACGGATCTTCAACTTGAACTCTACACCGGGATCTGCGTAGCACTCAATGGAGAGTGTGCCTTGACCGGCAGGCAAATTGAGGGTCAGTGCACCCTGCAAGTTATCCAACCATGCTTGGGTTCCGGCCGCATTGCGGTCAATAAATGTTTCTACTTGCGACGGATTCAGAGTAGTGGAGATTTCCAATTTGCCATCATTGACCTTGTCGTTAGCTGTAGTTTGGAAAATCAACTCTGAATTAGCTCCCGGAGTAGTATAAGCAAAATCGAAAGAGGTCTCAGTGTTATTAGCTACCGGTTGAACCAACGGCAAAATGCGGATAGGCAACTTAACGGTCTCCAAAGGTTCGTCGCTGTAGAAGTGATATTTCACTACCAACGTATCTCTACCTGCTGCAACGGCTGTGATATGCTCGACATCTACTGCACATCCTACATCATGACATGAAGGATCAGCCCACGGGGCAACGAAGTGACCACGGGCAGTGCTCTGCGATGGGATGAGGGTATGAGAAGCACGGTACTGATCGTATCTATGACATAATTCTGGCAGCTTGACAGTTTCTCCTTCCGTCATTTCTAAATGATCAACTATCACATTGTACGGATTGTAAGAGTAAGAAGGATCCGATTGCTCTTTGAAAACCAAGTCTTTAGCGAAAGAGTATCTGCTATTAATTACATATACCTCCAGCGTAGCGGTAGCCTGATTGTACTGCGCGTCACCATTAAAAGTAGCCGTAACGGTGAAATGTCCATGACTATGTGGATAGAAACTTACTAAATACCTATCATTTCCTATGGCATCAGCTTCTGCATCAACCTCCAACGATTCATCGTCGCTGGAAGCGAAGGTGACATTAGGTACACCCGGTAACGACCATTTAAACTCAATGGTATGCGATTCGAAATAACCCGTCTCATCCATAATCATCTCAAACTCTGAGATACGAACGTTTTGATACGTGCTATTGTCATAATCCTGGAAATACATGTCGATATCATCCTTTTCTACGGCTGCACCAGAACCAATGGTAAATACGATGGAAGAAATTGGTCCTGAAGTGAGAGCAGTTGAAGTACCATCTCCCGTTAGAACCACAGAAGATGCATCACCTGACCATTTCAGTTGATTATTTGACCCATCCCAACTCCATCCGGAAGGTAATGTCATCTCTGAAGGGTACAAATCACAAGTGATGACAATACCGGTCAAATTTCCTAACGAGGAAGAGAAGATGAGCGATCCGCCATCACGCATAGAGAAACCGCAATAGTTGTAGGGACTTTCTTGATACAAAAAATCACAATTCTGACCTGCCGTATAAACAGCATTGTTGGTGACTGTAATGTCTTTAATTGTTTGGGATTGACCCGGTGAATTGTAACCCATTTCTACATGGACTGTTGCGAGGTCTGTCGCATCCCATGTGACGGTTGTTGCCCAAGAGCTGACGGTGAGCGCCAGAAGGGCAATGAGTAAAGTGAATGTTTTTCTCATAATGTTAGAGATTTGATTGTTAATACTATGAGGGTTGCCCCTCGGTTAATTATAAAAGAGTTTTTTCAGTATTCAGTAGTTCTTGTTATATAGGATGCTATATTGTTGTATTGCGTACATACGCGCGCACGCACATTTATTTATACAGAGGTGTCCTGCTCGTCGGTAGAGGAGTCCTGCTCGTTGGCAGGCGGCACCGCGTCACTATTATGCACAGGCGCGCATGATACGGCTATCTCCTCTATCACTTCCCTCGTATAGTCAATCGCAGCATCGTGACGGCGTTTCGAGGCAGGGGAGGATTCCTGTTCGCTGTGGTTGTTGTTTTTCTTGGAGAGCATAAAAAAGCACCCGGTTAAATTCGGGTGCAAAGGTACTGCTTTTTTTTGAAAGTGGCTTTACAAAAATGGACAAAAGCTTGACAAAAATGGACAAAATGCCGTTTTTAGCTTTTTGGGGGGCTCAAAACACGGATTTTTTTCGTAGTAAGAAGAATCAGATAAATCCATTATTTGGGAACTTGGCACATTTTCGTTTGGGAACTTGGCTTAGCACTTCCCGCGGTTCAGCCGGTAGTCGGAGGGGGATATACCGACATTCTGCGTGAAGGTTCTGGTGAAAGAACTGTGGTCGTCAAACCCGCATCGGTTGCCAATCTCCACAACAGGTATATCCAGATTCTGGAGGAGCATGATTTTTGCTTGCTCCAGCTGGATACGCATGATATACCGCTTCGCGCTCTCGCCGGTGAGATACTGCACCCTGCGGTTGAGCGTCTTGGGCGACAGACACATCGTGTCGGCTACCTGCGTGACCGTGACTACCTGATGGTTCATCATCTTCGTAACGGAGAGGATGAGTTTTTTGAGGAACTGTTTGTCATCCTGTGTCAGGTATCCCTCGTTTTCTTCGGCATCCGGTGTCTTTTGCACCGCAGCGGAGACGCGGCGTGCGTTGTTGAGCTCCGCCATCATGGACGAGAGCCGTTCGTTTATCTTGGTCTGCCTTCTGCGGAGCCATACGAGCGAGACGGCAACGGCGATGAGCACCGCCAGCACCGTTACGGTTCCTATGCCTACCAGCCGATGGTTGCGGCGGGTGAGCCACTCCTTCTCTTTCTCCAGTTCCTCGCGCCCGAACTCGGCATTGAACCGCGCCAGCTGTTCCGCCGTGGCGTGCGAATAGAGCGAGTCCTTGAGCACATGGTACCGCTCCAGATGAGCCCTCGCCGCCTCGGGGTTGGACTTATAGAGCACCTCGTATATAGCGCGTTGGGCATACGCCTCGTTATAGGGGTTGCCGATACGCCGGCAGATGGCGATAGCTTCATTGAGGTATTCGACCGCCTCTTTCTGCTGTCCCAGTCCTACAGCCGCCTGACCGCGTTTGTTGAGGGCTATAGCCAGCGAGAGCTGGTCGCCCGTCTCGCGGAAGAAAGGCACCTCGTCCGCCAATATACGCTCCGCCTCGCCGTAACGCCCAAGACCGACGAGGATAGAGGCTTTCTGCGTCTGCCGCACCGCCATCTTGTACCGGTTGCCGGTGGTCGCCTCCACCAGACAGGCGCTGTCGGCATAGAGAAGCGCCTGTTCGCTATGCTCCAGACGGTTCTCTATCTCGCTCGCCATACCGTAGATAACCGCCATGCGGGAAGGGTTGTTCACCTGCTTGGCATAGGTGATGGCACGGAGGATATATCCCTCCGCCTCCTCGGGATTACCGGCAGCAAGGAGGGTTCCGGCGATGGTGTTGAGGGAGGAACTGATGCGGTCCGGGTCGCCGCTCTTGGTGTCAAGCTGGTAGCAGCGGTGCATATAATGGAGAGCCTCCTCGTATTTGGACTGGCGCATATAGGTCAGTCCTAACATCGCGAGGTTGTCCGAGATGGATTTCTCGTCGGCATACTCCATGAGTTCCAGCGCCCTCAGCAGATTCGTCTCGGCAAGGCTGTAGTCCTGTTCGGCATAATACCATTCGCCCGCCCAGTACCACACCAGCGCTTTCATCGTGTCCAGCGGCGTGGCACCGGTGAAGACCACGGGTTCGTCCATGAACTCCTCTTGGTCCATATAGGCGAAGAAATCCCTCGCCGTCTTCAGACCGGGCTTTTGGTCAAAGCGCAGCAGGAGGGTGTCAATCCGCTCCGCCTTGGTGGAAGACGCCATGGCAGTCAGCACGCCTGCCGTCAGCAAGCAAAGAGCAAAAAGTTTCTTGATTGAATGGTTCATGATGATTGAGGGTTTGCTTTCAGAGAAACTGTATTACAATGTTTTCAGTACTTGGCATAGCCATGCGTAGCAGCGTTCGGTGGAGGGGATGGAGAGACGCTCCTGCGGCGAATGGACGCCGTACATCTGCGGTCCGATGGAGACCATGTCAAGGTACGGATATTTCTCAAGGAAGAGTCCGCACTCCAGTCCAGCGTGGATGGCAAGCACTTGCGGCTCGGCGTGGAAGAGGTCAGTATAGGCTTTTTTGACCACTTCCAAAAGCGGCGATTCGGTATTCGGCGCCCATCCGGGATAGCCGTCGCCGTGTGTGACCTCGTCGCAAGCCATCGCCAGTGCCTGCTCCACCACCCGTTTCAGGTGGTGCTTCGCTTCCTCTTTCGAAGACCTCTGCGACGTGTTCACCTCTATATATGACCTGCCCTCCATGGTCGGTTCATGGCACATCTTGATGGACGCGAGGTTGGTGGATGTCTCAACCAGACCGGGGATGTCCCTGCTCATGGCTATCATGCCGTGCGGACACTCGCAGAGCGCCATGATGAGGCGGTATGCCTTGTCGGCTGGGATGAAAGCATCCGGCATATCAGTCGTCTCTAACTCCATACGCATGTCTTTCTCCACCTGCCCGAAGACTTCTTCCATCTGTGCGACGAAGCGGTTCCACTCGATGCGTATCTGCTCTTTGTAGTCCATCGGGACGGCGATGACGGCTTCCGCCTCGCGTGCTATGGCGTTGCGGAGGTTACCGCCGTTGATGGACGCTATCTGCACGTCTGTCTGCGGCAGGATACGCGCAAGGAACCAGACAATCAGCTGGTTGGCGTTCGCTCTGCCCTTGTTGATATCGTCGCCGGAATGACCGCCGAGCAATCCGCTTACAGAAAGGCGGATACCAAGTCCCGCTGTGCCTTGTACTTGGTCTCTTTGTACCTTCTCATAGTGCATCTTGGCGAGGGTGTCGATGCCGCCGGCACAGCCGATGAAAATCTGACCGTCGTCCTCGGAGTCGAGGTTGATCAGTCTCTTGTGGCGGAGCATCCCGTCCTGCAGTTTCATGGCACCGGTGAGTCCTGTCTCCTCATCAACAGTGAAGAGGCACTCGATGGCAGGGTGCGGCAGCTCCGGGTCGGTGATGGCTGCCAGCGCCATGGAGATACCTATTCCGTCGTCGCCGCCGAGGGTCGTGCCCTTCGCTTTGAGCCATTCGCCATCGACATAGGTCTCGATGGGGTCGGTCATGAAATCATGGCTCACATCGCCGTTCTTCTCGCATACCATGTCCATGTGTGCTTGCAGGATGACGCCCTCGTGGTTCTCATAACCCGGCGTGGCAGGCACGCGCATGATGACGTTCATCGCCTCGTCAGCTACACACTCTATACCGTGCGCCGCTGCAAAATCCTGCAGCCAGCGGCTTATCTGCTCCTCGTGCTTGGACGGACGGGGCACTTGGCAGATTTGAGCAAAAATGTCAAAGACAACTTTGCTATTTACCATTTTGTCATTTTCCATTTGTTTATTTATTTAGATATTCAGTCATTTAGTCATTTTTATATTGGGTCAATTTTTTATATTGTCTGTTGAAGCGTATATGGAAGAGGACGGCGGGGATGGCAAGGGCAATCACGAAAGCGATCCACATACCCGATGCGCCGAGTCCGGCTGGGAACGTCAGATAGATGCCGAGGGGCAGGGCGACGCCTATATAGGCGAAGAGGGCGATGCGCATCGGCACGCGTACATCCTGAATGCCGCGTAACATCGCAGCCCCGATACACTGCAGTCCGTCGGCGTACTGGAACGTTCCGGCGATGACCAGCAGTGTGGAGGCGATAGGCACCACATTCGGGTCGTCCGTGAAGATATACGGGATATGGTTACGTCCGAGAATCATGATGGCAGCTCCGATAGTGTTCATCAGCAGACAGAGGTGTACGGAGGCGCGGCTTGCCATGCGCACGGCGTGCAGGTCACCTTTGCCCAACTGGTGCGAGACGCGTATGGTGGTTGCCGCGCCGATACCCTGCGCCAGCATGAAGGTCAGGTCCGCCATCTGGTTCGCCACGTGGTGCGCCGCCAGTGCCTCTTTGCTGATCCAGCCGATGATGACGAACGATGCCGTGAAAAGAAAAGCTTCGGCGAAAGACTGCAACCCGATAGGAGCACCGATAGCCTGCACACTCTCCACTTCCTTGCGGGTAATCATCCATCGTTTGAGTCCGGTGAGGTATATACGCCAGTCCTTGCGGAGAGCCATCACCAAGAGGAAACAGACCGGCATAAGCGCACGGGCGATGAGTGTCGCCCACCCGGCACCCTCCGCTCCCATGGCTTCGAAACCCCAGTGACCGTAGATAAAGACCCAGTTCAGCAGGATATTGAGCAGGTTACAGCCCAAGGTAATGAGCATGGCTGCCGTGGTGTTGCCCAAGCCCTCCAAGAACTGCTTGCAGAAACAGAACAGCAGAAACGGCACGATAGAGAATACTATTAATATATAGTACGGGCGCGCGCACGCGACTACCTCGGGTTCCTGACCGAAACTGTCCAAGAAAAAGATACAGGGCGCAAGGAGTAACAGCGAGAGGAGGCACATCAGCACCATGAACACCAGTCCGTTCGCCATATAGGAGGTGATCTGCTCATGGCGGTGGGCTATCTCTGCCTCTATTCTGTCCTTGCCGGCAGGCAAAGGCGTTCCGCCGTCGGCATCCGCTGTTCCGTTTTCGGCTAAGATCTTCTCCAGCTTGCCGTACACCTGTCCCACCAAGGGCGTGATGCCCATCAGCGCACCCATCGAGAAGACCATGACGGTGAAGAAGACGGCATTGGAGAACGAGACCGCCGCCAAGTCCGCCGTGCCGTAATGCCCCACCATGATGGAGTCCGCCAAACCCACCATAGCCGCCCCTAACTGGGTCAGCATGACGGGGAAAGCGACTTCGAGATTCCGCTTGTAATAGGGTACTATTTCCTTAAATGTGTAGGACATATTATAAAATCGGGTACAAAGGTACAATTTTTTTTGCATATTTCAAAAAAAAGCAGTAATTTTGTAGCCAAATTATGAAACTAATGGACCGTATCAGAAAAAAACAAATCATTCCTGTCTTATTATTGGCAATGCTATGTACAGGTATGGCATGGGCGGACGAGACCACCAAACCTGCCTATCAGATAGCCGACAACACGTTCTTCGACCCCACGCGCAAGCAGGAGAAGAAAGAGGCATACGTCTTCCGGACGGAGTACCGCCTCGAAGCCGGTTATGTGCAGCACTGGCAGCGCACCCGCGAGATTACTTTTCCGGATATGTATCTCCACGGCGTGCGTGTTGGCGGAACGGTGACGTTTGTCCTGCCGCTCCGTTTCGGGCTGCAGACTGGCTTGCTCTATACCCTGCTCTACGGCAAGAACGAGCAGCACTGGCGTTCCACCGATGCACCGTCCGTGCAGGAGGAGTATATCGAGCACCGCGTGCTGGAGCATGACCTGACCGTTCCTGTGCGCGCATGGTACACCATTCCGCTATGGAAACAGCTGAACCTCTTCTTCTATACCGGTCCGCAGCTGCATATCGGTCTGGCGGAGAACGACTACATGCGCACCCATCTCAGCGAAGGGGCGCTGGCATGGCTCAACCGGCAGGGCATCCCTACCGAACCCTACGACAGGATGAAGGACCAACTCGTCCGCGCGAACATACAATGGGGTGTCGGCGGAGGACTGGAATGGGACCGTTACCGCCTGCAGTCCGGCTATGATTTCGGGCTCAACAACCTTGTCCGCAACCGGCAGCTCGCCAAGCAATACATGTCCGAATGGGGCTGGTACATCAGCTTCAGTTATAGGTTCTAAATAAAAAATCGTCCTCCCGGAAGGAGGGCGATTTTTTTGTTCTGTACGATAGAAATCCGAGTTTATCGGAACTTATCGGAGTACCGAATTCATCGGAATCAGAGTTGCGGACCGGCAGCCACCAGTGCCTTACCAGCCTCGTTCGACGTGTATTTGTCGAAGTTCTTGATGAATCGGGCAGCGAGGTCTTTTGCCTTAACTTCCCACTCGGCAGCATCTTTGTAGGTGTCACGCGGGTCGAGGATAGCAGGATCTACGCCCGGCAGAGCGGTCGGAACCTCGAAGTTGAAGAACGGAATCTTCTTCGTAGGAGCGGTAAGGATGTCGCCGCCGAGGATAGCGTCGATGATGCCGCGGGTGTCGCGGATGGAGATACGCTTGCCGGTTCCGTTCCAGCCGGTGTTGACGAGGTATGCCTTCGCGCCGCTCTTCTCCATTTTCTTAACCAGCTCCTCTGCGTATTTGGTCGGGTGGAGCTCCAAGAATGCCTGTCCGAAGCAAGCGGAGAAGGTCGGAGTCGGCTCAGTAATGCCGCGCTCGGTACCTGCCAGCTTGGCGGTGAAACCGCTCAGGAAATAATACTTCGTCTGCTCCGGAGTCAGAATAGATACAGGAGGCAGTACGCCGAATGCGTCAGCGCTCAGGAAGATGACGTTCTTGGCTGCAGGACCTGCACTGATCGGCTTAACGATCTTCTCGATATGGTTGATAGGATAACTTACGCGGGTGTTCTCGGTTACGCTCTTGTCCGCGAAATCAATCTTGCCGTTCTCGTCCACGGTCACGTTCTCCAAGAGAGCGTTGCGCTTGATAGCGTTGTAGATGTCCGGCTCGCTCTCTTTGTCGAGGTTGATAACCTTGGCGTAGCAGCCGCCCTCGAGATTGAATACGCCTTCGTCGTCCCATCCGTGCTCGTCGTCGCCGATAAGCAGACGTTTCGGGTCGGTGGAAAGGGTGGTCTTGCCGGTGCCGGAGAGACCGAAGAAGATTGCGGTGTTCTTACCCTCCATGTCGGTGTTAGCCGAGCAGTGCATCGAAGCGATGCCGCGGAGCGGCAGATAGTAGTTCTGCATCGAGAACATACCTTTCTTCATCTCGCCGCCATACCATGTGTTGATAATCACCTGCTCGCGGCTGGTGGTGTTGAAAGCCACGCAGGTCTCGCTGTTCAGACCCAGCTCTTTGTAGTTCTCCACCTTGGCTTTGGAAGCGTTGTAGATGACGAAGTTCGGCTCGAAGTTCTCCAACTCCTCATCGGTCGGCTGGATGAACATGTTCTTTACGAAGTGAGCCTGCCATGCTACCTCTACGATGAAACGTACTGCCAGACGGGTCTCTTTGTTAGCGCCGCAGAAAGCATCTACTACATACAGGTTTTTGTTGCTCAGCTCCTTGATAGCCAGCTCTTTCACCTTTGCCCAAACGTCCTCGGACATCGGGTGGTTGTCGTTCTTGTAGCCCTCGGTGGTCCACCAAACGTTGTCGTGGCTCTGAGCGTCATCTACGATGTATTTGTCCTTAGGCGAACGGCCGGTATAGATACCGGTCATTACGTTTACGGCGCCGAGCTCGGTCTCCTGACCTTTGTCATAACCGGTTAACTCAGGCTTTGTCTCCTCTGCGAACAGATACTCGTAGGAGGGGTTGTGTGCGATTACGGTTGCGCCCGTAATGCCATACTTGGTTAAATCCAATTCTTTCATAAAATATATATTTTGTTTGATGTTGTTATGCTTTTGTCTTTCGCCTTCTCTGCGCAATTTAATCGGGTGCAAAATTACTACTTTTTTTGCAATTATGCAAGGAAAAGTGCTTTTTTTAAGAAAATTTCTTAAAATTGTAACTTATGCTTTGCAAATGGGGCTTTTTTTACTCTGCCAAGCATGACGGGAAAAAACGGAAATAATCAGAATTTATCGGAAATAATTTGCTTTTATAAAAAAAAAGCAGTACCTTTGCAGGCTGAAACGGTAGAAAAGGAAAAAGTAATCGATGCGTTACGAGAAAGAGGATTTGGAGGAAGCGTTGCGTGTGCTGCGCAAGGGCGGTGTGATAGTCTATCCCACGGACACGGTGTGGGGCATCGGTTGCGATGCGACGAACGAGGAGGCGGTAGCACGTATCTATGCTCTCAAACAACGGGAGGACAGCAAGTCCATGCTGGTGCTGTTGGACTCGCCTGCCAAACTGGACTATTATGTGGATGTGCCGGAAACAGCGGAGATGCTGTTGAATGTACAAAGGGACGATGTACCATGTACGAAGGATTTGGAAGACTCCGGCGATGATGCAAAACCTTTGACCATCATCTATCCGAACGCCCGGCACTTGGCGCCGAACCTCGTTGCCGGAGACGGCAGCATCGGCATCCGCATCACCGCAGAGCCGTTCAGCAAGGCGCTGTGCCAACAGCTGAAGCACCCGATTGTCTCCACCTCGGCGAACATCAGCGGACATCCCACGGCGCGTTTCTTCCACGAAATAGAAGACGCCATCCTGAACGGAGCCGATTATGTATGCCGCTTCCGCAGAGACGACGGGACACCGGCAGCACCCAGCTCCATCATCAAAGTGAACAAAGACGGAACATTCCATATCATCAGACAATAACAACATTCACCCGCAAAGGAACGGGAACTATGAACCTGCGCAGAAAACAACAGTTATGGTATATCCTTGCCGACCTCGTCAGCAGCGAGTTGGTCTGGCTGTGTTTTCTGGGCTTCCGGTGGATGGTGTATGACGGTTTTGTGGACAGTTTCGGCGAGGTGCTGGTGCCTGCATTCAGTTTCTGGCCGCCCCTGATAGCCTACCCTCTGGTGTGTCTGACGGTCTATTACCTCTCCGGCTATTACCTCCGTCCGTTCCAGAAACCGCTCTGGCGCGAGTTCCTGCGGACTTTCGTCTCTGCCGCCGTCATTGCCCTGCTGTTCTTCTTCGTCATCATCATTGACGACGCTGCGGAGAACTACCGCCGCTATCTGGTCTCCCTCGGCGTGCTCTTTGCGCTGCAGTTCACGCTCAGTTATATACCGCGTCTGACTATCACCCTCCTGTCCCGCCGCAGAGGCGTTTTGCGCACCAAGACGGTTCATTCCATGGATGAGGCGCAGCAGCTGGCAGCGGGAGAACAGGACGAAGTAATCATTGATCTGCCCACCGGTTATACCGACCGGCAGTTGTACGAACTGATTGCACGCCTGTACCCGCTCTCCTGCGAGATAAGTATGGTTCCGCGCGTGTATGACATGCTCACCGGAGCTGCCCGGATAGGGCACCTCGACCGCCCTTCGCTCATCCGTATCACCGAGCATCATATGACCGACGCCGAGCTGTGTATCAAACGGGCGTTCGACATCGTTTTCTCGCTCTCGGGGCTGGTGCTCCTCTCGCCGCTCTTTGCGTTCATCGCCCTGCAGGTCAAACTGTCCTCACGCGGACCGGTGTTCTACTCGCAGGAGCGTATAGGGCTCTACGGACTGCCCTTCCGCATCTATAAGTTCCGCACGATGGTTGACCATGCCGAACAAGACGACCGGCCGCAGCTCACTGCCGATAATGACCCGCGTATCACCTCCGCCGGCAAATGGCTGCGCAAATACCGGCTGGACGAACTGCCGCAGCTGTGGAACATCCTCACGGGCGACATGTCCGTTGTCGGACCAAGACCGGAGCGGGCGTTTTTCATCACGCAGATTATGGCGGAAGCACCGTATTACTGCCTACTGTACAAGGTACGTCCGGGGCTGACCAGCTGGGGGCCCATCCGCGTAGGCTATACCGACACCATGGAGAAGATGATTGAACGGCTCAACTGCGACGTCGTCTATGTGGAAAACATGAGCCTCCTGCTGGATATGAAGATTCTCTTTTACACCATCGGAGTCATCCTCCGGGGCAAAGGCAAATAACTCACGCTATTATGACATACGATGAAGCTGTCTCACGCGCGGAGACGATTATCGCGCAACTCGAACAGGCTGAAGCCATCAGCTTGGAAGAATATCACCGGCTTGCCAAGGAGGCGACCGGACTGTTACAGTTTTGCAAACAACAAATAGAAAAATCATATGAGTAAACACAACAACACCAGTAATACCAACAGCGACCTGCACGCCATGTACCGCCGGTGGGCATATATGGCTGTTGCTATCTTGGCGTCCGCGCTGCTGTTCCTCAAACCCGTCTTCTCGTTCGGAGACGACAAAGGCATCATCTACGTCCGCAGTTTCCAGATGGACCGGACACATTTCTGGGTCACGCAGACCGAACTGGAAACGGGCATTGAGCATGTCACGGCGGTCATGTCCGTCAAATGGCTGGACCGGTGCAACAAAATCATGCTCTGGGGATCCATCTTGTGCCTGCTGTGTTTCTTCAACAACCAATGGCGGTTCTGGATAGCCCTCGCCACATCCCTTGCAGCCGGAGCCTATTATCTGCTCATGGCGTATTATGCGATGAAGATTTCCGACCTCCATTACGCCACCTTGTACCCTACCGTCATGGCTATACTCCCTGCCATCGTCCTGCAGATGATGGCACTTGTCCAGCGCAACGTCCGGCATATCGGGATGTACCGCGACGAAGAGGAATAATCAATTTTTTAACACTCATTCGGGGTGCCCTTCGCTTTAGGAGCTGAGATCATACCCGTAGAACTTAGGCGGGTAATGCCGTCAAAGAAAATGAAAAAACAACCGTTATGTATCAGCCGTGCATGGCTGATGTTCATGAGCGCCATCGCGCTCGTCCCTTCTGCGCAACTGAGTGCGCAGAGTAACGCGCAGACCGCTGCGCAAGTTTCCCGACAGGACACCCTCTCCGCCGATGACTTCACCCTTCAGGAGATAGTCGTCAGTGCGCCTGTAATGCAGTCCGTCAACAGCAAGCAGGAGATGAAGCACGCAGAGCTGAACCGGGACAACACCGGTCAGAACCTGCCTTATCTGCTTTCTGTCACGCCGTCGCTGGTGAGTACTTCCGATGACGGTCTGGGAATAGGATACACGTATTTCCATGTGCGCGGAACTGACCAGACACGCATCAACATGACCATCAACGAAGTGCCGCTCAATGATGCGGAGAGCCAGTCTGTCTTCTGGGTCAACCTCACCGATATGGCAAGCGGAATCAGTTCCCTGCAGGTGCAGCGCGGGGTAGGCACCAGCGCCAACGGAGGAAGCAGTTTCGGTGCATCGGTCAACCTCCGGACACTCGATGCCTCTGTGCCGCAGAGCGCACACCCGGGTCCTGTACGAGCCGAACTGGATTTCAACGGAGGCATGTACAACACCTTCCGCGAGATGGTCAAAGCCGATGTCTATCTCGGTGACCGGCTGGAGAAGAAAGGTGCATGGCATATCGGCGCACGGTTCTCCAAAGTCAATTCCGACGGTTATATAAGGCGTGCCAAATCAGACCTCCTCAGCTATCAGGCGGAAGCCGGTTGGCAGAACGCCAAGACTGCTGTCACACTCACCGCTTTTGGCGGCAAGGAGAAGACCTACATGGCGTGGTACGGCGTGGATTATGCCACGGCTTGGGGACTGGGAGGCGCTGACAGACGGTACAACCCGGCAGGAGAGTATATCGACAAAGACGGCAATACCGCCTATTACGACAACCAGACCGACAACTATCAGCAGCACCATGTGCATCTGCATGTGGGGCACCGCTTTAACATGCACTGGACCCTCTCCGCCACGGCACATTACACCTACGGCACCGGCTATTACGAGATGCTCATACCGGATTACAACACCTACCTTGCCGACAACATCACACAGAAAGGACTCCGCAACCATTTCTACGGAGGTATTCTCACCAGCAAGTACGTGCACGAGAAAGTGGATGTACAGTTCGGTCTGGCGCTCAATCGCTACCGGGGACTGCAATACGGAAATATCGACACCACATGTACGGGCAATCAGTTCATCCCCTATTACGAAGGCTACGGACTCAAGACCGACGCGAACGTCTATGCCAAAGCCAACTGGCGTGTGCTGCACAGGGGACAGGAGAAACTCAGCCTCTACGGAGACCTGCAATACCGATTGGTGGATTACCGTATATGGGGCGACAACGAGGAGACCAGTGCCTTGCATGCCGTAGAGACAATAGACAAACACCATACATGGCATTTCTTCAACCCCAAGGCGGGACTGACATACGATAACCACGGGCACCGCCTCTCCGCCACGTTCGCTCTCGCTCACCGAGAACCTACACGCAATAATTTTGTTGCGAACACTGCCTCGACAGACCCGAAGGCGGAACGGCTGTACGACTATGAGCTGGGCTACAGTTACGCCTCGGCGGGACTACTGCAAAGCGGTTATGCCATCCCTTGGACAGTGGGGCTCAACCTCTATTTCATGGACTATGACAACCAGCTGATTACCACAGGGGATGTCAGCTCCGTAGGATACCTGATCACCACCAATGTCAAAGACTCTTACCGCACAGGCGCGGAGTTCCAGTTCGGCGTGGAGTGGACCCGATGGTTCGCATGGAAAGGCAACCTCACGTGGAGCCGCAACCGGTGGAAGGACAACAACGTATGGCGTACTATCTCGTTCTCGCCGGACTGGACAGCAGGAAACATCTTCTCTTTCCACGCCGCTGGTTTCAACGCCGACATACAGACGCTCGTCGTCAGCAGTCAGTACCTCGGCAACAACGAAGCCCCGGACGCACAACTCAAAGCCTATTCGGTCACCAACCTGATGATGACTTATGCGCTGCCGTTCCACAAACTGCGTAACGCGAAGAATATACCTGACATCACACTCAAATGCCAGATAAACAACCTCTTTGACACCAAGTATGTCAATAACGGCGGTACAGACGGCACGTATGTCTGGTTCTTCCCGCAGGCTGGCATCAATGTACATGCCGGATTTGCCGTACGATGGTAACTTGTAACCTGAATCGGTCATTCGCGTTTTTGGTTTAACCCCCCTTGAATGGGCACTTTATACCCGTTCAAGGGGTGCTTTTTGCCAAAAAACAACAGAAAAAACAAAAAAAATGCGCAAATCCTTGCGTATGTCAAAAAAAAGCAGTACCTTTGCACCCGCTTTTCGCCATTTGGCTGAATTTCCCAATGACCGGATAAATGGTAAATGGTAAATGACCAAATGGTAAATTGCGAGCTCACGACCATATATGGTCGCTCGCTCGGTGCCATCGTATAACGGTTAGTACTCAAGATTTTCATTCTTGCAATAGGGGTTCGATTCCCCTTGGCACTACAAGACCTTCCCTAAAGTCACGTCCCAAGGCTTTTCCTCTCATCGCCGAGGGATATTACTAAAACCCGCCCTGATATGGTTTCGAACAACATCGACCGTGCATGGGCGACAAAACAACAAAGAAACAATATGGCAAACCACAAAAGTTCTTTGAAGCGTATCCGCCAGACGGCAGCGCGCAAAGCACACAACCACTACTACGCTAAAACCGCACGTAACGCTGTGCGCGACCTGCGCAAGACTACCGACAAAGCCGCTGCTGCTGCAGCACTGCCCAAGGTAAGCTCTATGCTTGACAAACTGGCTAAACGCAACATCATTCACAACAACAAAGCCGCTAATCTCAAATCGAAACTGGCACGCTTCGTGAACAAGCTTGCTTAATCGTACTTCGGTTAAGAATAAGCTTGCGTAATCGTACTTCGGTTAAGAATAAGCTTGCGTAATGATACGCTTAATCAGGTCAAACGGAAGAACTGCAACCGCAGTTCTTCTTTTTTTGTGCGCTTTTGTCTTTCGACTTTCGACTTTTGACTTTTGACTTTCTATGTCTTTCTACTAAAAAATCGCCTAAAAATGACGATTTTTTTGCGTAATTCAAAAAAAAGTAGTACCTTTGCGCCAAAATTCAGTACATTTATTAAGATGAAAGAAAATAACATCCCTATTGTGGACTGCCCTTACGGCGATTATATGATTGGAGACGCCAGCGGCAAACTGATGAACGAATACGGCCGTTTCCCCTGTAAGATAACATGCGGCGTATATGCGCTTCTTGTGCGCGGCACCGCACATGCTACCATCAACGTCACCGAATATGACTTCAAGGCAAACGATATTCTCCTGCTCGAGCCCGGCAGTTTCCTCCTCATTCGCGAGTTCTCCGAGGATGCACTGGTCTATTGGATTGTCTTCGGCAGCAAGTTCCTTGAGAAATATACGATCAACAACCGCATGTCCCTCTCCGCACTGCAGCTGCACTCGCCCAAAATCAGTGTGAGCGACAACCATGCAGAGGTCATCTGCTCCATGTATCACACCATCGTTGCGGCGCTGAACGCACAGCCTACCATGCTCGACAGCGAGAAGATGGTGCATGTCTTCAACCTGCTCCAGACCAGCTATGCCAAGTACGCGCACCAGCAGGACGAATACCTCATCAAACCGCAGGACAGGAAAACCGAAATCTATCAGGACTACTGCCAGCTCGTCCTCACACATTACCAAGAGTGGCACCATGTCAGCCAGTACGCCGACGCCATGCGTCTGACCCTGCCGCACCTCTGTTCCACCATCAAATCTGTCGGAAACCGTACCGCCGGAGAAATCATCATCGAGGCTATTCTCACCGACGCCAAGAGCCAGCTGAAGATTACGAACCTCCAAATCAAAGAGATTGCCCTGAGCCTCGGCTTTGACAACGTGGCGTTCTTCAACCGTTTCTTCAAGTCCCACGTCGGTCTCACCCCAAAAGCCTACCGTAACGGATAATACAATACCTGGATACAGGCAAAACATTTGGGGGTTTAGTAAACTCCGAGACAACGGCAGGTATATTTAGGTTTTCGATGTGAAATTCTGTAGCGGAAACCTATCTCAAGTCCGATATCATACGGTTTGAGAGGACCTGCAATGACGGCTGTGTTGAACAGTGCAGTATAATCTCTCATGAAATAGTGGTTCTGCTCCTGTCCGGGACGGTCGTTACGAAAACCTATCATATCATTCTGTCCCTCGTCAGCTAATGAGGTAATGGCATAGTTGGCATAGAGTTGAAGCATCAGATCAAGATGCTCTGTGAGCGGCAGGGCGATGCCTGCTTTGGCGAAAATCGTCCAGTAGTTGTTACTCTGCAACTTTCCTTTGGGGCGAAAGCCTTCTTCTGTGTAGAACCCATGATTAGGTTTGTCGGAAAGCGTCAAATTCCATGGCTCGTAATAACCTGTATGAATGAGTGTTCCGTGTCCGAGAAAGGTAGAGGAGACCGGCAATCCGAACTTGGCTCCGACTTGTGCGGTTACATAGAGGATGTTACGCACGGGTATGGAAAAGACCAATGAGAGAGGTACCTCTACTGTCCAATAATCCTGTTGTTCTTTCCACCGCTTGAGTTCGAGGATATGCTCGTATCGTTCTCCGTCACTGTCTGTAACGCCGTTCCATGACAGAAGACCGTTGAGAGAGATGTTCTGTCCGTAGTGATGTGCATCAGCTCCGATAGAGAGTCCCACATAATTAGAGAAAAACCAGCTGTACCCGATATGTGCCTGTAATCCGTAAGAACCGATGGTTTGGGATGCAAGCCGTTCGGTTGCATCATTAGCGTTGTACCCCAGCGAGGCGTATCCGGCTCCGATGGTTACTTCAAAAGCGTGTCCCCGGCTATGAAAGACAGAGGGTGCCGCATACAGCATCCCTCCTGTTACGAGAGCCAATATTAATGCTTTTCTTCTCATAGTACTATTCTTTTTTGGACTTCAACAGTACCATCATCGTAGATGATTTCAATTATATGCATGTGCGGTCCTACCATGAACCGGCGTACCTGATAAGGTACGGTCTGTCGTTCTCCCGGGTTAAGCGGTGCGCTGGGTTGTGCCTCTCCGAAACTCATGGGGCAGGAGAGTTGCGTGGTTCCGTCACTGCGGGTCATGACCACATAGTAGGAGTGTCCGTCATTATCCAAAGCCGAACCTGTATAGTAGTCCTGTTGGTTAGCTCCGTCAATGGGAACGCCGTCGCAGTACCACTGATAGGATACATATTCCCCGTTGCTGTTCTCGACAAACAAGACATCGTCCCATTTCCTGTATATAGCTACACCTGCATTTCGTCCGATTGCGAACTGTTTCTCAAACGCACAATGCCCTGTTTCATCTTCGGCATAGAAAGTGACTTGTACCGTCTGGTCAACCACAGCCGGAAGCAGAATAGAGAACCGGTTGTCCTGTAGCGGTGCATTATTGACATCCTGCATCAATGGTGAATCAAAATGGAGAGAATACGTCTTGGGCGTGCCGCTATGGACGGTACAAGTAATCCAAAGGGTCGTATCAACGGAGATATTGCATAGCGGCGGCGGTGTCTGGAATGTCAGGTCTATACTCTCAATAACAGTGAGCAGCAACGAGTCTGTTCCATGGAGGAGCATAAAACTGCCCTGACGGTCTGCCGGATGTTCGAAGCCGTCTTTGGAATACGGTTCGCCCGTGCAGACAGTATCGGTCAAATAGTTACACCGCATGAAGTTCAACGTCAGATTTGTTTCAAAAGGCACGCATTTTTCAAACTCGTCATAAAGAGTGATATGGATATCAGTGGCTGTCACTATGCTGTCGCCTGCTTCAAGGGTGACAAAAGAGCCTTCCAGCTGTTTCTTCCCGACGGATTGAATCACAGTGTTGTCGCTGTGTATCGAGTAGCAATAGGGGGTTCCTTGCTGTACGGTGAACGGAATCTCAATCTGACCTCCGGGGAAATTGCATATAGGTCGCACTCCTGTAAACGCCGCCTGAATCGGTTCTATGACCAGCAGGCTGAGGGTGGATTGTGTCTGAGGCAGCGTAAAGACATGCACGCCCGGTTCCGCCGGTGTTACGTCCAATCCGTTGCCGGTGTATCTGTCTCCCAGACAGATTGTGTCTCTCAAGACGTTACATTCCGTAGAAACAACGGGGAAGATATCTTTCTTGGCAAGCACATGACGTCCTGCCGTTGTGCGCTGGAACAGTATGTCGTCCAAGCAGAAGTCGTTACCACTGGAAGCACCGTTGAGATCCTCTACGGATATGGTTACAGAAGAACTGTTACACGGAGCTTTCCATTGTATTTCCTGATGATACCATGCATTCAAATCCGCCTCTTGTCCCAATTCGTAGGGCTCTCCGAGGTCCTGTGTCTGCATGGCTCCGTTCTGATCCATATATGAGATACGGAACTGGAGGATAGCGGGACTCCTGTCGGGAGCTATATTGGGGTATGCGACCCAGTAACTGAACAAGTAAACAGAGTCCTTTTCCACCGTTAGGGAGGTGTTGTCCACCGTCGTTGCTTTCCATGCGTATCCCGAGCGTCCGGCATCGAAGATGGCGTAATAGTTGCCTCCGTGGGGTTCGATGTCGGCAAAGTCTTTCCAGAAGTAACTGGCATTATGTGTTATGGCGTATATGTTTGATGCTCCGCCATGACTGTTGTAGTATTGTGAAGGGTCGAAAGAACCGACGTAATTGTATGAACTGGTGAATCCTTCCGGCGGGTTGTCTCCGACCGGTTCGCTCTCAAAATCACCGTTCGACATAAGGTTGTCAACAGCACTGTGTGTGATTGCGAAGACCTCGACAGAGTAAGTAGCAGACACATCGGACGAGACAGCGATGGATTTAGTAGTCTCGCCTGTGCTCCACAAGTATGAATCGCCTTCAAGCGAAGGCTCAAGAACAATATCAGGAAAACCTGAGCAAGTCTCTATGGGGTCGTGGACTACCTCGCAATCCAGAGTAGGAGAGGTATAAGTAACCGTCATGGAGGACAGGACAGCTGTGCCGCTTCCGTCTGAACACAAGGAGAAGGTGACACTCTCCTCCTCGGGATTCGCTGTAGCCGGCAGGTTTTTGATGGTGTAGGAGACCGGAGAGACCGGATTCTTCCGTATTATATCGCGCGTGAATTGTGTTCCTGTTAACTTATAACTGCACGGCTCCCCTTTGAAATAGGCATAAACCGTAATGTTATAGGTCTTGGTGACACAGGAACTGACGATTTCGTAGGTGAGTGAATCTATTTCTCCTAAAAGCGAACTTTCGGTATCCGTCGGCACAGCCCCCCAGTAACCGGAACCGGAAATATCATCAATGATGAAACATGGGGTTGCTTCCGTCCAATTGAGGGACAGTTCTTTGGTTCTGACATCACAGAAACCTATCCATTTGTCTTCGCCGGTAGTGATAATCTGCTCTGTGGCTCCGAAATATATCTTGTGTTTGAAAGATGATGTGAACGTGTATTGATATAACCCCGGAGTCCCTTCTACGGGGGTAAGCACTTCGTATCTCTGCCAATGTGAGGCATAGATTAGATATGAACTATAGCACTGCCAATAGGGAGAGACATACAGATAAACGGTTCCTCCGGTAGGAATCTGATCGGCTATAGCATTAGTCAGGCATGCCGCCAGTAACAAGATGATAAGTAAAAATCGTTTCTTCATGTGTATGGCTCATTATGGTTAATACAGTTCCTTTTTAGCTGTGATACTGCCATCGTCGTAACGGGTCACAACAATCCGGAAATGGCTTCCGATGAGGTACACTTGCCGTCCGACAGCCTGCGGCTGTACCGGTGCGGGATATTCTTCCCTGCTGGGATTGATTTGCCCGAAAGTCTTCTCGCAGCTGACAACGAACGTTCCGTCCGCTCTCCACATCTTGACGTAATAGAGGTCGGTGGAGAGTGTGATATCCCGGTAGGCGCGGTAGTACTGTTCCGTAGCGCCCTCTATCTCTTCGCCGTTGACATACCATTGGTATCGGACAAACTCGCCGGAACTGTTGTCCACAAAAATCATATCCGTCCATTTGGTGCGTAGCCAGTTGTCGGTACATTCGGGTTCTACAGGCGGAACGGTATCGCAATTAATACCGTTGATGTGAAAAATCTCCCTGCGTGACAGGCAGAGATCCTTTGATGAGGCTTTCAGGAAAATAATATCATCGAGACAGAAATCATTGCCTTGATAATTGGTGGTGTTGTTGACATCCTTGACGGCAATCTCCACATAGTCGCTGTTGCAGGGAGCTTTCCAACTGACCGTCTGCTGGTACCAGCCGTTGAGATCTTCCTCTTTTCCGAGGGTATATTTGTTTCCAAGGGGCTGGATTTGCAATACATTTTCCTTGTCCTGATATTTAATCTCGAACTGAAGAACGGCGGGGTTGTTGCCGCTTGCCTTGTTGGGATATGCCACCCAATAACTGAACAGGTAAACAGAGTCCTTCTGTATCTTCAGATTGGGATTATCGGTAGTAGTGGCTTTCCATGCATACCCGTTCTGGTCGGCATCAAAGATGGCGTAGTAACTGCCGCCGTGGGGGGCAATGTCGGCAAAGTCCTTCCAGAAATAATTGGCGTTGGTCGTAATGGCATACAGGTTGCTCTCACCTCCGTGACTGGAATAATAACTGCTTGGATTCCACCCCACATATCGGTAATCACTGGTAAAGCCGGTGGGCGGATTAGACTCGAAATCACCGTTCGACATCAGATTCTGTTCGGGGTGCAGAACCGATTGATAGATGTCCACCGTAATTTCCTGCTTCCCCAAAGAAGGAGTGACAACGACGGAGGTGCCGGATTCGCCGGTGGACCAGATATAGGCATCTCCTTCTGCGTCCGTGGAGAGAGTGACCGTTTCATTCGTACACTTGTCGCCCAAATCGATGTCCACCTCACATTCTATTTCGGGGGACAGGTAGTACTTCCTGACGGTGGCGATTTCGGAGGTGTAGTTCCTGTCGGCATAGAGTGTGACATCTATCTGGTGGTTCTGTCCGGCAATGTCTTTGAGTCCTTTCTTCTTAATTACCATGGGGTTGTTGATGTTGGTTGTCTGGACAGGATCGTCCGCCCATTGGTCGCCGCTTATACGGATGCTGCATGGCATGCCGGTGAACCAGATACTTACAATCACGTCATAGGTGCTGTCTATACACGTTGCAGGGGTGCTCACGTCTATACTGTCAAGTGTTGTCAAACCGGCAGAGACGGGTTCCGCTGCCCAATAGCCGCTGCCGTTAGAACCCGTGATGATATAATATGGTTTGGCGGAAGACCAGTTGCCGTCGTGGTCTTTGGTCGTGAAACCGCTCCAACCGCTCTGGTCGTGGGTGACAACCTGATTGGAATATCCGAAACGGAAATTCTCCTGCATGCCGTCATGCATGGTGACGGTATAGGTATAGACACCGTTTTTACCTTCGACGGGCTGCATGATACGCGCTACATCGCCTCCGGAGGACGTACATACGGCATAGGTCGCCTTGCAGCACCATTCCTGTGAGACATCAAGGTAAACGACGGAGCCGTAAGGAATTCGTTCGGCAGATACACAGATTGCAATGCAACTGAAGAGTATCAGACTGACTGTCTTTTTCATGGTCGTGTTGTTTCTGTTTATTGAACGGGGATTATTTCTACGCGCCGGTCAAGGGAGATATTGTGCCGGTCGGGAGAGCTGTCTTCTTGGATATACCGGATACTGGAACTGAATCCCTTGCTGGTGATTTGTTCCGGCTTGACACCTTTTTGGATGAGCAGTCTGACTACGGCTTCAGCGCGTTTGTCACTCAGCATCTGGTTGTGCTCCTCATTGCCTTCACTGGAGGCATGTCCGTTCACGAGAATACGCTGTTCGGGATTCTCAATGAGGATGTCGGCTATGCGGTCGATGATATCTGCCGGCTCCAGTTTGGGCACCCAGCTGTCAAGGTCGAACCAAATGATGGAACGCTCCATGAGTGTAGCGATTTTTTGCGAACTCAAGGGTTGAGGTTTGAGGACTGTCTCACGCCGCTCGGTCAGGGTCATCGTCGTATCGCATATCTGAATACGCTCATATTGTGGTACTGCGGGGTGTGCCTTCTCTTTGTGGTGCCAGTTGAAACCGACTCTGACACCCACCATCCACGGACGGACGGTACCCACCTCTTTCGAATTGACAAAACCTTCGTAGGGATTCATGAAGTCGTGTGAAACAGGTTGAGGCACATTGCCACCGTCAGAGACATATTGGGTGAACCGGCTGTTTCCCCAGCCGAGGTCAAGGTTATTGCCGCTATACATGTTATTGCATGTCACTTTGGCAAAGACACCCGCCATGATGTCCCATTGCTCTGCCAGCGGAAAGGCTATCCCAAGACCGGCAAACACACCTACAGCCACGGATGACAGTTGCAGTTTGCCTTGCTCTTTACCGAAGTTCTCCACGCCCTCGTAGTAGAAGTCACGGTCCGTTTGGTCGTGTATCTCCATGTTCCATTGAGGATACCAGCCGCGATGCTCTATCTCTCCAGACAACAGACGGTAGGTCTTCCATACAGGTATGCCCGCCTGTACTCCTGCGTCCGCATAGAGTTTCAGAGGTTTTTCTTTCTTGCTCAGAGGGTACATCATCTGAATACCTATCGGGATATTCAACATGCCCGCGTTTTGTTTCTCTGTCCATCCGTGACCATAGACGCGGTGGGTATATGCCTCCCCGTCACTGTCACCTTGACCTTGCCATTCGTAGCAGTCGTTGATGACCGTACGGTCACCGTAGTAATCGAATCCGATGCCTGCTACCGCTCCCCAGTTGTCGTGGAAATAATATGCGTAGTTAAGCCCGATGGTGGCTCCTGCACTGCCTTTTGCCGCATCTTTGCCACGCGCGGGCGTATAACCCAGCCGGCTATAGCCGATACCGGCATATCCTTGCAGATAATGACCTTTGGCGGTATATACGGGCTGGGCAGGTTCTTCCTTGGGCAATTCCTTCGTCTCGGTCTTGCAGTGTATGGTGTAGGTGGTGTCTTCATAGACGGTTACGGACTGCAGCGAGTCTTCTTCCACACGCGTAGGTATAACAGCAGGAACTTTTATCTCTTGCGGAGGCATAGGTTTCCGGCTGATGGTGATAACGCCTTTCTTCACCGTAACCTGCAACTCTTTGTCCAGCACCTTGCGCAGCACCGCGCGTGCGGACTGGTTCTTGAACTGAAGCGTGACACGCTTGTTGAGGTCTATATCTTCCTCAACATACTGAATCTTGTAACCTGTCTTCGACTGCAAGTCTGCCAGCACCTGTTCCAAACGGGCATTCCTGTACGATTTTGTGAACGTATTGTACTTGGACTTGCTTGCCGGATACGCGGACAAAGAACCCCATAATCCGACAACTAACAGCAGTACGACCCTCAAAGAATGAAGTTTTTTTGCCATAGTATAATTATATTCTCCAAAGCACCCATATCTACGATGCAGGTGCTTTGGAAATCTATTAGTCAGTGGAACCGATTGTTAACCGATTATTTCACCGCGTGCGGGAGCGAACTGCGGTCCGTTCTGATCGCCATATCCGCTATTCGTTGATATACTTTGGCACAACTTCGTTTTGATTGCCACTATGTCCGTGGCGGGAATCATATATCTTTTCATATTCATTATCAATTATATGTTAATTATGTTATTTTATTCTTGCACCCTGTGCGTTATAGACATTACCGTCTCGGATGATGAGTAATTGTCCGTTCCGTAGAACCTTTGTACATTGTACATCGTCATTTTGTACGTCATGAAGTCCTGTCGGCATATCGCTTGGCGGATTGAACGGGAATCCGCGACGGGCTATTACAGGTGCAGGTATCGGATTGGAGGCGGGTATTTCGAGATACGCCTTTCCTGCCTTGTTCTCAAACGCACCAATACCCCTGTCGGTACCGTACGGCCAGTACAGTCCCGGAACACCGCCGCTCAGCGTCATGATATAGTGTACATGGCCGTTATCAATGGTTTCATCATTCAGCGTACCCTTGAGCATATTGCCGTCAATCCATGTCTCGTCGTCGCACTCGTAGAACGTGTAGGTACCAGACGTTGCATGAAGGATAACAGGTACCCATGCAGGGATATAGCCTTGCAGCGGAACCATTGTCAGACTACTGCCGGAAATACCGCTAATGTAGAACGCTTCCACTCCTGACGGATAATCCCAACCCTTGTTGCTGTAGAAGGTGGCATAGCCGTCTGCTCCCGCAAGAATCTCCACTTGCTTCGTCTCCAGACCATCGGTCGGGTAGGTCACCGTCAGCAGACCGGTGGAGATGGTGTAGGTCAAGACATAATCACCTGCCTTGAAGGTCTTGAGTACGGCATTGCCTGCACTTTCCGAGAACGGAATCTCCCAGTTGTAGTGATACTTGATGACGTAATTAGCACCCAACCATGCACCGTTGTCCAGAATCTTAAACTCGTAGTCATGGTTAGCTTCGAGGTTCTGCAGCGTCAAGGTGGCTTCATCGCCGTTAACCGTGAACTTATAGTCGTTATTGTTCGTTGCCCAGTTATTGAAATCTCCGGCAGCATAGAGGTTGGTTGTTACCACCATCGGGCTGCCGTCAGGATAAGTCACTGTGAGCAGACGCGTATTCAAGTTGAGCGTGAAGATATAGTCACCGGCAGCATAGGGAGTAAGGTGGATGTTGTTTAAGGACTCGGTGCCTAATGTGAAACTGTTATTGACCTTGTTCAATGTAAGATCGGTGGCACCAATCCAGCTACCGTTTTCTACCACTTTGAAGGTGATATCGCTATATTCACTGATAGAAATCGTAACAGATGCTTCTTCGGCATCCACGGTCGCTTTGCGGAAGCAGTTGGCACTTGTACTCCAGTTGTTGAAGGAACCGGCAAGATAGAACGCGGTGCCAATCAGCGGAACGGTTATCTCTGCTTCATCAGAAGCCAGCGCAGCACCTTCCTCTCCATTTTCGCGCACTTCCACTTTCACAGAATAGGTGCCCGAAGCAGGGAAGGTATAAGGAGACGCGATAGCGGCATAAGCTTCGTTACCTTGTTTAGCGTAGAAAGTATAAGCAGGATCGGTCACATTCAAAGACACCACATAGTCAGTCAGATTGATAGCCTGTCCGTTCTCAACCTCAGCCGGCAGACTGATAAAGGCAACAGCAGCTTCAGTGGACGGATATACAAACCATTTACCATCGTAATACGGGCAACTATTGACGGTGTGCGAAATAACGCCGTTCGGCACCCAGAGAATCATATTCGTCGCGAAGTTCAGCCCCGAATTGCTCCAAGAGCATTGGTTGTTGTGGAATTGTCCGTAGTTGAATTGCTCGTTCAATGTGAAGCATACCTTGCTGTATTCCACGTTGGAAGTGAACTCGTATTTATAGATATTACTGCTACCGACTTGCTCCATTTGTGCTTGCAGAAGGGCATCTTGTCCTCCTACACCATTGTTGCCGAAAGTCTGATTGTCAGAATAGAAATGCACATAGACCTTTTCCCAACCCGGTGTATTCTTGAAATAAACGGTATAAACGATTGAGCAGGTTACGGCTTGTTCTGCTGAAGCGAGAGCGTCTCCGGTATCGTTGGAGCGCACTTCCACCTTAACGGTGTATGCACCTGCCGCATTGAATGTGTAATTGGTAACAGCATCACCATACTCGCCTTCGCCCTGCTTGACGTAGAAACGATAGGTCGGGTTGGTTACATTCATCGCTTCTGCTTCGAACACTATATGACTTCCTACGGCGATAGTCGAGGACAGATTAACGAACGAAACATTCGGTGCACCCGGGTTGAAGGCACTCCATGCACCTGTGTTATAATACGTACAACTGTTGATGTTGGATGTTTCGCTGTTGTCCGGTGTCCAAAGGACAAGATCATTGGCTGCATCATAACCGGCATCGCTCCAAGAGCATTCGTTGTTATAGAAATCATTGTAATTGTTTTGTTCTTCCTTGGTAAAGCATACCTTGGTGTAGGGCTCGGATGCTTGATAGGTATATTGGTAATAGTCGGACTCGTCGATGCGTGTCATTTGTGCATTGACGGAGGCTTTATTGCTTCCGACACCATTGCCGCCAAAGGTCTTGTCATTGGTGTAGAGGTGAATCCATACATTTGCCCAGTTAACCGTATTACGGAAATAAACGGTATAAGAAGCAGTACAATTGATTGTTTTTTCCGCATAAGCAAGCGCATCGCCGGAAGCGCCTTCTTCACGCACTTCTACCTTGACAGTATAGGAACCTCCTTCATTGAAGGTGTAACTTGCAACAGCCGAACCGTATTCGCCGCTGCCTTTCTTTACATAGAATGTATAAACAGGATTCGTTACGTGCTCCGAAGTGGCGGCAAAAGTAACCTCTGTTCCTTGTGCAATTGCATCAGGCAGAGCATCAAAAGCAACGGACGGACCATCGGGGTCGTATGTGCTCCAAACAAAACTATTGCCATCAGCCGGAACAGTGATATAATTTTGACCAGCAGCCGGAACAATAAATTTCCTGCTTTGCCAGTTTCCTGTCTCGGTTTTAATGAAGGTCTGACTTGTCAGCCACGTAACATCGGCAGTAAAGGTAATGGTCTTGATTGTTCCACCTGCGTTTGCATCATATTGTGTTCCCTGCGAGTTAACTTTGGGGAAATTTGCTCCACCGGAAACTTGGGTAAAGTCAATATAAATAGTAGTACCCTCCGTAAAGTAATAACCTGCTTGAACGGTTATATTTTGCTCTGCCAAAGCTAAAGCGTCACCGACATCATTGGAACGAACTTCTACTTTAATGGTATAAGAACCGGCATCTGCAAAAGTATAGTTAGTTATAGCAGAGCTATATTCGCTTGAACCTTGTTTTACATAAAACCTATATGTAGGATCAGTTACATTCTGTGAGGTTGCAGCAAATACCACATTCTGCCCTTGAACGTAAGAACCTGGCAGGCCGCTGAAAGATACCTCTGGCTCTGTGGATGTATATGTGTCCCAATACCAACTTGCACCATCGGCAGCAATCACGGCGCAGTTTTTACCGTCAGTTGGGACTATAAAGACCAATTTATTTTCACCTCCTGCTTGTGGATACGTTTTAAAGAAATTATTACTGGTCGACCATTTAACATCAGCGATAAAAGTTACAGAATAGATAGCACCACCTGATCTGGATGTACTTTCACGCTTATTAGTTTCATTATTTACGGGAATATCAATACTCCCTTCAAATGCCGTACAATCAATGTAGATTTTCTGACCGTTAGAGAATGTGTAACTAGCACCCCACATCTGCCCGAGGGCGAAGAGGGATAGAGTGAATAAGAAAAATAATTTTTTCATGGTGTTAGTAAGTTTTAGTTATTAAATAATTGATTATTGAGTACAAACAAAAAGCAGCACTTGACATAATCGTCAAGCACCGCTTGTTATTGCGCTGCAAATGTTGCACTTATGCCCGTTATGTTGAAATTTTCATAACCGGGGGGGTAAAATTAAACATTATGTTATGCATACTTCTGTTTATGCTTTTTTTTTCGCATTTCCCGTTGCAAAAGTACGAAAATTTATTGAATCGTGCAAATATTTATTGAAAAAAATATTCAAATGTGTTGCATAACATATTTTTAGAAAGGGACAGAGGGACTTTCATCCCCTCGCTAAAACACGGATTATTCCTTCATTTCAGGCGGATAGAATCCACCGTTCTTTTTCCTGAATTTCTGTGTCTGGTGTTTGTGCTCTTTGAGCGATATTTGTGCATATTCAAGGCACACTTCAGGTGCCCGAAGAACCCGGAAAAGAGCCGGAAAAGAGCCGGAAAAGAGCCGGAAAGGACCCGGAAAATAGGCGTTACCTATACATCCTAGACTTTGTTAAAAATTTCATCGCATAACTATATATATTTCAGCACATTACACAGGATGCAAATTCTCTCAAAAATCGCCGTTTTTGCACTTTCATTTGCACTTTTTCGGGCTTTTTTCGCAAAATCACTTGCATAAATACATATACACACAAAAAGCGTGAAGTTCGTTCATTCTTCACGCTACTTCAGGGCTTCGCAATCCCTTTACACAGTAGAAAAACAACCGAAGTCCACGCCCGATATATACAACCCTCCCGCCCCGTGCAGGGCGCGGACAGGGATTATACATACCCACGAGGACATTCATTGTTGCTGTCTGGACTGTGTAAGAAATGTTGCGAAGATTTCGGTTAGTCGCAAACAACGTCAATAAACGCCTTTTATTATGTCCTCCTGTTTTACGTCAGTGAGTGACGCACCGCTTTTTAACGCTGCCGGTGCCAATGTTGGTAATTAAAGCAAATCGTTTTGCCTCAACCAATCTTTCCCTTTCGGGGTGAGACAATAAATAAGGAACAATGTGCATGGCACACCTATTGTCAATAACATAATGTAAGCTCCCATATTATTCCCCTTCCTTTTTGTTTGTTAGTACTAATCCAACTATTAATGCAATGAGCGCGACAACCGCACTCAAGATATAAATCAAAATCTTGTCGTCCAAATCCTTGAAGATTGAAGCAATGATTACACCTGTTACTACATACTTTGATATATCAATCAGGTATTTGCCCAAATGCCCCATCCAAGCATTGTTCTTTCCTGCTATAGTCTGCTTGTCTTTTTTCTTCTTGGTAATCTTCTCCTGCATAAACCAATCACCTTTTCATATTCGCCTGCAAAATTACACAAAAAAAATGACATATGCAAGTGTGTATGTCATTTTTCTGTATTTTTTGTCTTATCTGCCTTTGTACATCTCCTCGTAGTAGCGCTCGTAGTCTCCGGAGGTGATGTTGTCAAGCCAGTCTTGGTGGTCGAGATACCAGCGGACGGTTCGCTCGATACCCTCCTCGAACTGGAGACTCGGCTCCCAACCCAGCTCACGCTGCAGTTTCGTGGAGTCGATGGCATAGCGCAGGTCGTGCCCCGCCCTGTCCGTCACAAAGGTGATGAGGTCAAGGTCCGCACCCTCCGGACGACCCAGCAGCCGGTCAACCGTCTTGATGACCGTCTTGATGAGGTCGATGTTCTTCCACTCGTTGAAACCGCCGATGTTATAGGTCTCGGCTACCGTGCCCTTATGGAAAATCAGGTCAATCGCCCGTGCATGGTCCTCCACATAGAGCCAGTCGCGCACGTTCTCGCCCTTGCCATAGACCGGAAGCGGCTTGCGGTGGCGGATGTTATTGATGAAAAGAGGTATCAGCTTCTCCGGAAACTGGTAGGGACCGTAGTTGTTCGAGCAGTTGGTGACAATCGTCGGCATGCCGTAGGTGTCATGGAAAGCCCGCACGAAATGGTCGCTCGACGCTTTCGATGCCGAATAAGGCGAGTGAGGGTTGTACTTGTTCGTCTCATAGAAGAAATCCTTGCCGTACGCCAGATGGTGCTCCGCAGAAGACGCCGTTGTGCTGAAGGGCGGCTCTATACCCTCCGGATGGGTCAGCTCCAGCGCGCCATAGACCTCGTCCGTGGAGATATGATAGAAACGCTTGCCCTCCCATTTCTCCGGCAGGGACTCCCAGTAGAGTTTGGCGGCTTGCAGCATAGAGAGCGTACCCATGACGTTCGTGCGTGCGAAAGTGAAGGGGTCCTTGATGGAACGGTCCACATGGCTCTCCGCCGCCAGATGAATGACTCCCGTCACATGCTCCTCCTGCATAAGCGCGTGGATAGTGTCAAAATCACATATGTCCGCCCGTACAAAATGGTAATTGGGCTTGTCCTCAATATCCTTGAGGTTCGCGAGATTTCCCGCATAGGTCAGTTTGTCCACATTGATGATGCGGTATTCCGGATATTTGTTCACAAACAGCCGTACTACATGGCTTCCGATAAATCCGGCTCCGCCGGTGATGATGATGGCATTCATTATATTTACGATTTACAAATTTACGATGTGCGATTTATTTGCGTTTGAGTTATATTTACGATTTAGATTACATATCTCACTTGTTTGAAGTGGTATGTCCGCAGTTGTCCTTCTTGGTCCTCCAGCACTATCTCGCCGGTGGGCAGGACGTCTTTGATGCGGGCGAGGAAAGGCTCTTGACTCTTGGCTTGCAGCTCTCTGCCGTCCGCATTCATAGTGGGCTCAAGACTCACTTCTCTTTCCACAAAGTGCCAGAACCCTTCACGGCGGTAGAGGTGCTCTTTGTAGTACTTCCATGTGTCGTCAAAATACCGGAGCGCATTTTCCACCAAGTCGCATTGTATAGATACCAGCACATCCTCCACGTCGTAATCGAAATCCATCCCCGACGCCTCCTTGCGTATCTGTCTCATCGATATGGGGTTTGGTGCACCGGAGTGCCACTCCGTCTGGTTGACGTTCAGCCCGATGCCTGCAATGGCATACTTCAGCCGGCTGCCTTCCATCACTCCCTCAATCAGTATGCCTGCCAGTTTCTTGTCGCCGTAATAGATGTCATTGGGCCATTTGATGGACAGCGGCTGGTCGATGTCATCCACACCCGAATACAGCCACAGAAGCTCTCCTATCTGCCTGTGCAAGGCGACAGAAATCAACACGTTCAGGAAGAACGGCGAGGACTTCAAGTCGGTCTCCGAATACTCCAAGAAGTCATCATCCAGCAAAATGGAGCAGAGCAGGTTCTTGTCCGCCTCGCTCTCCCATCCGTTGCCGGTCTGCCCTCTTCCTGCCGTCTGATAGCCGGTGTAGATACAGCCGTCAGGTATCGGCTCGCCACGGGCTATCATCTCTTTCATCAGGGTGTTGGTACTATTGGTGCTTTTTATATACATCGAGGAGGTATTGCTGAATCACGGTTTGTATGTTCTTCGCCTTGCCCGGCGCAGAGTTGATGAGGATGGCGAACACCCATGTGTCGCCGTTGGGCATGTCTATGTATCCGGCGAAGTTCTTCGTCCCGGCGATAGTGCCGCTCTTGGCATGGATACGTCCTTCCAGAGCCGTCTGGGCGCATAGCGAACGGAGAGTCCCCGTCTGACCGCTTACAGGTAGAGATGCCATCCATGCCTCACGCTCAGGACTGCGCGACATGACCGTCAGCAGCTGGACGAAGGCTTTCGCACTCACTGCATCCTGAGGAGCCAGACCGCAACCGTCTTTGATGATGGCATTCTGGATGGTCACTCCGCGGCGGCGCCAGTACTCACGCAGGAACTCCTGACTGTTGTGTATCGTTCCGGGCAAAGTATAACGTGTGCCCAAATAACGGAACAATGCCTCGGCATAGAGGTTGTTGCTGTTGATGTTCGTCTCCTGTATCAGCTCCGAGAGAGGTGCGGAATAATGGATATAGACCTCCTTCCGTGGCGGTGTGAGCGGGTTATAATCCGCCTCATAAGCTGCCTCGCACGCCACCGGCACACCCGCCTCGCGCAGCTTGGCGGTAACGTGCTGCGCCAGCAGCAGACCGGGATTAGGCAAGTCGCCCTTGACGCCGAAGGTACCGAGGTTGGACGGCACAGCACCCGTCAGGTAGCGCTCGTTGCTGTACGGCAGACCGCTTACGAAAGCTCCGTCATAGGCTATCTTGTCACAACGGACATGATTGATGAACCGCAGTCCTTCCACCTTCGGCTCCGTACCCGTCACCACAGCCACCGTGCCCGGAGCATCGCTGCGCAGGACGATATTCATGGTGTTGCCATAATAATTGAGTGCGAAGATACCGGGGGCATAGTAGTTGCCTGCGTCCTCGCAAAGCCAGCCGGGGTTCTGTGCCTCGCCGTCCAGCATCGACATGTCCGCTATCACAGCTCCGTCAATGGCACATATACCTGCCTGCCGGATGGCACGCACCCACTGGTTGAGAAAAGCCGTCCTCCCTTTCCATCCCAGCGAAGGATCACATCCTCCGCGTATATAGAGGTTGCCGTGCAGCCTGCCCTTTTCTATCTCTCCGCTGTATTCCAGCACTGTGGGAAAACGGAAACCGGGACCGAGCGTCTCCAGCGCAGCACCCGTCGTCAGCAGTTTCATCACCGACGCAGGCGGAACCACATGGTCCGCACGGTAACTGTCAATCACCTCACCCGTCGTCAGGTTTTGAACCAGCACGGACATGTTCGCCTGCCCCGTGATAGGATGGCTTGTCAGGAAGTTTACGGATAATAATATGGCTGCTAAAATAGACATCTTAACTATTTAACGTCGCTTCAGCGACCATTTTAACTATTTTACATGCGAAGCACTTAGATACTCGTGCATGGCTTTGGCAGCCTTTCGTCCGTCGGACATAGCAAGGATAACGGTAGCCCCTCCTCGCACAATATCTCCTCCGGCAAAGAGCGTCGGGATAGCCGACTGCATCTCGTCGTTCACCACGATAGTGCCCTTGCGGCTGATCTCCAGTCCCTCTACCGACGACGGGATAAGCGGGTTGGGTGATACGCCCACTGCCACAATCACCAAGTCCACAGGCAGGGTGACTGTCTTTCCCTCCACAGGCACGGGACTGCGGCGTCCGCTCTCATCGGGCTCGCCCAGCTCCATCACTTGCAGGACGGCTTCGCATACGCGCCCGTTCGCGTCCGCGTGATATTCAATAGGATTATGGAGTGTCATGAACTCGATGCCTTCCTGTTTGGCATGCTTCACCTCCTCCACGCGCGCAGGCATCTCCTCCTCGCTGCGGCGGTAGATAATCATGGCATGCTCAGCCCCGAGCCTCTTGGCTGTGCGTACGGCGTCCATGGCTGTGTTGCCGCCGCCGATGACTGCCACGTTCTTGCCATAGAGTAGCGGCGTGTCTGTCTCGGGGTTGGAAGCGTCCATCAGGTTGACGCGCGTCAGGTATTCGTTGCAGGAGAGGACACCGTTCAGGTTCTCGCCCGGGATATTCATGAACCGCGGCAGACCGGCTCCAGAACCGACAAAGACACCCTTGAAGCCCTGTTCCTTCAGTTCATCCATAGTGATTGTCTTGCCGATGATGGTGTCGGTGTGGAACTGCACGCCGAGGGCACGCAGTCCTTCTATCTCCTTGTCCACAATGCTGTTCGGCAGACGGAACTCGGGAATGCCGTATTTGAGCACACCGCCTATCTCATGCAGTGCTTCGAATACATGCACCTCATAGCCGTATTTGGCTGCGTCTCCGGCGAATGTGAGTCCCGCAGGACCCGAACCCACTACGGCAATCTTCGTGGCACCCTCTTTTACCTTTGTACATGGCACATCGTCCTTTTGTCCGTTACTATAGTCCGCCACGAAACGCTCCAGATAACCGATAGCCACCGGCTGGTGACCCATCTTCAGATGGATGCAGTTTGCCTCGCATTGTTTCTCCTGCGGGCAGACGCGTCCGCAGACAGCCGGCAGCGACGAGCTCTCTTTGATGACCGCCGCAGCGCCGAGGATGTCACCGCTCTCCAGTCTCTTGATGAAACCGGGGATGTTGATATTCACCGGGCACCCCTGCACACAGGTAGGGTTCTTGCAGTTGAGGCAGCGGTGCGACTCCGTAATCGCCTGCCCGAAACTCAGTCCTTGGTTCACCTCCTCATGCAGACTCTTGACACGCACCTCCGGACGCAGTTCCGGCATCTCCACACGCGGAATTGCCACGCGGTCTTTGGCTGTACCGGTGAAAGGAGCTACTGCCGTTTCTTCGGCTTCGCATGGGCTTTGTGCGGGCTTCGACTGTCGGTCAGCCGTCGGCTGACTGTCGGGATTGACCGCATTGAGATAGTCATTCAGCGCCTCCGTCTCCTCTGCTTTGTAGGATTTCATGCGGCTCAGCATCTCGTCCCAGTCCACGCCGTGCGCGTCAAACTCCGGACCATCGACACAGACGAACTTGGTCTTGCCTCCCACCGTCACACGGCAGGCACCGCACATGCCCGTTCCGTCCACCATGATGGTGTTCAGACTTGCCTCGGTAGGGATATTATACTTGGCTGTGGTGAGCGCGACGAACTTCATCATGATTGCCGGTCCGATGGTGATGCATTTGTCCACCTTCTCACGGTTGATGACCTGCTCCACACCCACGGTAACCACACCTTTCTGTCCAGCCGAGCCGTCATCCGTCATGATAATGACTTCGTCGGACCATTGCGCCAGCTCGTCTTTGAGTATCAGCAGGCTCTCGTTACGGGCGGCAAGAACGGTGATGACGCGGTTGCCGGCTTTCTTGAGAGCCTCAGCGATGGGCAGCATAGGTGCCGCGCCCACACCTCCGCAGGCACAGACCACCGTACCGAAATGCTCGATGTGCGTGGCTCTGCCCAGCGGACCGACTACATCATGGATGCAGTCTCCGGCATTGAGCGCCAGCAGTTTGCGGGTGGAAGCACCCACCTGTTGTACCACCAGCGTGATGGTTCCTCTCTCTATGTCCGCTCCGGCTATTGTCAGCGGTACACGCTCCGACTTGTCATCCACACGGATGATGACAAAATGTCCGGCACGGCGGCTACGCGCAATGAGCGGAGCCTCTACTACAAGCTCCGCCACATTTTCCGAATAAAAACGCTTGGATAGAATCTTATTCATTGCTTTGGTCTTTCGGCTATTGTCTTTCACTTTCTACTTCTGTCTGTCAAAAATACTTGGTCTCTTTGCCCACGATAGAGCTCAGCAGGTTGTTCGCCAGACGGGACGCCCCGAAGCGGAAAGACTCGTTGTTGAGCCATTCTTCGCCGAGAATCTCCTTGACGAGCGTGAAATGCTGCACGGCTTCTTCGGTCGTAGAGACACCGCCAGCCGGTTTGTAACCCATCTTGACACCCGTCTTCTCGCGCCAAGCTTTGATGGCGTGGCACATGATGAAGGTGGCTTCCGGCGTAGCGTTGACAGCAATCTTGCCGGTAGAAGTCTTGATAAAGTCACACCCTGCCGCCATGGCGAGGATGGAGGCGTTCCAGATGTTCTCGGCGGTCTTGAGCAGCCCGGTCTCTAAAATGACTTTGAGATGACGGGTGCCGCAAACAGCCTTCAGCTCGGCTATCTCGTCGAAGCACTCCTGATAGCGCCCCTCAAGGAACTTGCCGACAGAGAGCACGATGTCTATCTCCGTGGCGCCGGCTTTGAGAGCCAGTGCCGTCTCTGCCACTTTGACCTCAAGGAAACTCTGCGAACTCGGGAACACGCCGCTCACGCAGGCAATACGGAAATCCGGGTCTGCCAGCGCCGCACGCACATACTCCGCCATGGCAGGATAGACACATATCGCCGCCACATTGGGGATTTCCGGGAAGTCTTTCTCGAAGTTGTTCACAGCCTTCGCCATGCCTTCTACTTTGGCTATCGTGTCATCGGCGCTCAGCGTCGTCAGGTCTATCTGGTGCAGACATTCTTTCCACACCTCCACATTATTGTTCTCCGCAAAATGCTTTGCTTCGATGTCAGCCACTTGAGCCTTCACTTGCTCTTCGCTAAACGGGCAGGGGTACTGCGCAAAAAGTTCTTCAAACTTATTCATGATTCGTAATTTTTAATTCTTGTCTCGCTTTCGCTCGAACGATTATTGTTGCACAATTTTCGTAATTATTCATTTTCATCAGCAAGCCTGCCGATGATGGTCTCGTTTCCGCGGACAGGTTCTCCTACTGCCACGAACATCTCCGTGTCCAGCGGCAGGTACATGTCCACTCGTGAACCGAGTTTGATAAATCCTAAATGGGAGTTACGATGGGCGAAATGCCCGGTTTTGGCATAAGTGACGATGCGTCGTGCCATGGCTCCTGCCACTTGGCGGACCGCTATCTGCACCTTGTTCTCCGTCTCAATGACCACCAGCGAACGCTCGTTCTCCGTGCTCGACTTGGGCAGCCATGCGCCCTTGTGACGGCCTTTCTGGTGCTCGGACACAAGGATATTACCCTCTATCGGATACCAGTTGGCATGCACGTTGAAAGGCGACATGAAGATAGACACCTGCAGCCGTTTGTCATGGAAATACTCGTTCTCGTCAGTCGGTTCCACCACGACCACACGTCCGTCTGCCGGCGCAATGATAAAATTGGGGTCGTCTATCTCCAGCACACGCACGGGACTGCGGAAAAAATAGGTCACAAACACCAGCAGCAGCGCTGTCAGCAATAGCGTGATGGCGAAAATCCAATGCGGAGAATACATGTACATCGGGATGTTGATGATGAATAGCAACAGGGCTGTTCCGCATATCAGATTACGCCCTTCACGGTGAATACGAGGTTTTTTCATTGTTTTGTATTTTAACGTTAACTCCATTGCCCGTACGGGAACTGCGACAGCATGTCTGCCGCTTGGTCCAGCCCCTCCTGCAGTTTCTTGCCAATCATCATCCTGAACATCATCGGTATGTCCGCTTTGACGGTCAGCTTGATGCGTGTGTCCACAGGGCTCAACTCTTTGAGTTGGATCCAGAAATTCGCATCCATGGGAATGCCTTCTGCACCGAACTTGATGGTGTCGTTCTCTTTCCTGTCCACGATGGCTATGGTGATTTTCTGCCCCAAGCCATCTACTTTCAGACGCACGCGGTCCGGTTCAATCTCCATCTCCTGAATCTTGTCCTGCGGGATGAACTCGCGCACACGCTCCAGATTCTCCATGTTGCTCAGCACACGGTATATCTGCTCAGCCGGACAGGGAGCAGAAGTGACTTTGCTTTCGTATTTGCTCTCACTCATGTCTTTGTGTCATTTCGTATTTTCTCAGCCGGAGTTGATATTTCTCCACCTCCAGCGATGTTCTGTCTATGCGTTTCTCCAGTTCGCCGATGTCCTGCATCAGGGTCTGCAGCTCTTCGGCGCGGAGATACGCCTTCTCATAGTCCTGCCCTTTCTGCGGCAGGTTGAGCGCCGGGTTCTCCACCCTTTTGCCGTTCATATACACCGTCACCGGCTGCCTGCCGTCGTCGCGCACCAGCATCCGCAGTGCGCCGCTGCGGGCGGTAGTGACATAATAGCCATGGTCCTGATAGCGCTCGTTGCGCTCGTATTTAAACAGCGGCAACAGGGAATCCGCCTGCGGCAGCAAGGTCTCCAGCTGCCCCTGATAGTAAGCCAGCGTCCGCTGCTGTTCAAGGAGCGCGATACTGTCCTGACGGTGTTTCTCCGCGCGGTGCAACGCTGCCGGAGACGGGTTATGGCAACCCGTCACCAGCACACTTGCCACCACTATCAGCACCTTGGCGTCCATCACAGTGTCACACCGGTCTTGAAGATAGCTATCTCATGATAGCCGTTCTTCTCGTTGTTCGTCTTGGTGCCGTTAGCTACCGCGATGACGAACTCCGCAAAACGCTTTGCCACCTCCTCCATCGGTTCGCCTTCGGCTATCACACCGGCATTGAAATCAATCCAGTTGGGTTTGTTCTTCGCGAGGTTCGAGTTCGTGGATATCTTCATCGTCGGCACATAGGTACCGAACGGCGTACCGCGGCCGGTGGTGAACAGCACCATATGGCATCCGGATGAAGCCAGCGCAGTCGATGCCACGAGGTCGTTGCCGGGCGCAGAGAGCAGGTTGAGTCCTTTCACTTGCAGCCGCTCGCCGTAACCCATCACACCGCGAACAAGCGACTTACCGCATTTCTGCGTGCAGCCTAACGCCTTGTCCTCCAGTGTGGATATGCCGCCGGCTTTGTTACCCGGAGAGGGGTTCTCGCCCACCGGTTCGCCGTGACTCAGGAAATAGTCCTTGAAGTCGTTGATGAGGCTGACGGTCTGGTCGAAGAGCTCGCGGTTGGCGCAGCGGTCCATGAGGATGGTCTCTGCGCCGAACATCTCCGGCACTTCGGTCAGTACGGTCGTGCCGCCTTGTGCTACCAGCCAGTCGCTCAGGCAACCGAGCAGCGGATTGGCGGTGATACCGCTGAAACCGTCGCTTCCGCCGCATTTGAGACCCACGCGCAGTTCGGACAGAGGCACAGCGACACGCTTGTCATGCTGGGTCTTGGTGTACAGCTCGCGCAGGATAGGCATGCAGTACTCCACCTCGTCGCCTTCAATCTTCTGTGTGGTGACGAATTTCACGCGGTCTTCGTCTATCTCGCCGCAGAACTCCTTAAACACATCCGGTTGGTTGTTCTCGCAACCGAGACTGACAACAAGGATGGCACCTGCGTTCGGGTGATGAATCATGTCGCGCAGGATCTTCTTCGTGTTCTCGTGGTCATCGCCAAGCTGCGAACAGCCGTAGTTATGCGGGAAGGCGAAGATATTGTCCGCTCCTGTCTCCTGACGAAGACGCTCGGCACATTTCTGGATGATACCGTTCACGCAGCCGACGGTCGGAATAATCCACACCTCATTGCGGATACCGACCTGTCCGTCTTTGCGGCGGTAGCCCATGAAGGTGCGTCCTTCATCGGGGATATTGAGCACCACCTCTTTGGGATGATACTCGTAGGAGAGCAGACCGGCGAGGTTGGTCTTGATATTGTGCTCGTTCATCCAACTGCCGGCTTTCTTCGCCTCTTTGGCATGCCCGATCGGGAAACCGTATTTGATGACGTTCTCGCCCTCAGCAAGGTCAGTGATGGCTATCTTGTGTCCGGCAGGCACGTCCTCAAGAACGGTGATTTGTTTGCCATCCACTTCGATAACCGCACCTGCCGACTGCGGCTGTATGGCTACAACCACATTGTCGGCGGGATTGATTTTCAGTATGTTTGTCATAAATTCCTTTGTACTTTGTACTTAGTCCCTTTGTCTCTTAAAAGAGGCTCTTAATCTTGGAAACGAGGTCCTCTACCTTGCCGGCAGCCAGCATCAGCTGGACAGTCTTGAGCATGCCGATAGATTCGATGGAGTTGAGGTAGAGCTCTACGAGGTCGGTCAGACCCGGAATCTTGTTGAGGTCCTCTTTGCTCTCTTTCCAGATGATGTCGGTTGCGCCCAGCACACCTTCTGCCACCTTGCGGGTGTCGCCGGTAGCCCAGAGCTCTTTCAGCAGGTCCATAATCTCCTGTGCGTCGTTCGGCTGGATAGGAGCACCGTCCTCACGGGTTCCGCCTTTGTAATACTCGATGATGGCTGCCAGACCGAGAACCAAGCCCTCCGGCAGTTCGCCCTTGCGCTCCAGATAAACCTTCAGACCCGGCAGGTCGCGTGTCTCGAATTTCGGGAACGAATTCAGCATGATACTGGTCACTTGGTGGTCCACATACGGGTTGTTGAAACGCTCCAATACGCTCTCGCCGTACGCTTTGAGTTCGTCTTTCGGCAGATTGAGGGTCTCCAACAGCTCGTCGAACATCACTTTGTGAATATATTTGCCGAGCACCTCGTGGTTGCAGGCATCGCGTACGATATTCACGCCGCTGAGGTAGGAAACCGGCGAAAGGACAGTGTGCGGACCGTTCAGCAGTGTTACCTTACGCTCGTGGTACGGCTTCTCGCTCTCTGCGATGAGCACGTTCAGACCGGCTTTGTTAGCAGGGAACTCAGCCTCCAGTTCGGCGATAGACATGTTCTCCGGTTTCTCGATTACCCAGAGGTGGAAGATCTCAGCCTGCACAACAAGGTTGTCGTTGTAACCCACTTTCTCTTGAATCTCGGCGATGTCCTTGCGCGGGAAGCCCGGAACGATACGGTCAACGAGGGTGGCGCAGACATAGTTGTATTTCTCGAACCACTCCTTGAAGCCTTCGTAATCTGCTCCGAAATCGTCTTTCCAGAGCTCGATATACTTGCGGATGCAGTCTTTCAGATGGTGTCCGTTCAGGAAAATCAACTCGCACGGCATGAAGATAAGTCCCTTCGTCGGGTCGCCGTTGAAAGTCTTGTAGCGACGGAACAGCAGCTGAACCAGCTTGCCCGGATAGGAAGAAGCCGGAGCGTCGGTGAACTTGCAGCTGTCGTCGAAAGTAATACCCGCTTCGGTGGTGTTCGAGATGACGAAACGGATTTCCGGTTGCTCTGCGAGCGCCATAAACGCCCAGTTCTGGGTATAAGGATTCAGCGCGCGGGAGATAACATCAATACGCTCCAGACTGTTCACTGCCTTACCGTCCAGACGACCCTGCAGGTTGACATGATACAGGCAGTCCTGACCGTTCAGCCATTCAACCATACCTTTCTCAATCGGCTGTACAACGGCTACCGAACCGTTGAAATTGGTCTTTGCGTTCATGTTCCATACAATCCAGTCCACGAATGCGCGGAGGAAGTTACCTTCACCAAACTGAATGATTCTCTCAGGAGCAACGCTCTTCGGAGCGGTCCACTTGTTCAATGCTTTTTTTGCCATAGTTTTTAAGTATTAAATGAATTTATAATTAATGTGCCTTTATTTCCTTTGTACATTGTACATCGTCTTTCCTTCCATGGTCCCCCGACGCAAACCGAAGCCGCAGGCTGTTTGCGGTGGGGGAGAGCGTAGCACAAAAACGTAGCGTAATCGAACGGCTGTGCCGTGAGTCACGCGAGTTTTAACGCAAGCGGCTGCAAAGTTACAAAAAAAAAATGACATATGCAAGCATCTGCTATTCTTTAGTCAGTTTTTTACCATTTTCGTCAATTTTTACACATCCGTATCCGTGTTGGCTGGGCACATATAATGTGATTTTTTTCGCATGTTGTATTTTTTGAATTTTCATGCTCGTAACTAACTGAAAATCAGATATGCTAATTCTTGAAAAAACACAGGTAATATAGAACACTTTACACAACTAATCTACTGATTGTCAGCGCACAAAATAGGACATTTGCCGGTCCACAAAAAGGTACATTTTTTTGAAACCACCAAATGTTTTGGCAAAAAAATTTTCTTTTTGCTATTTATACTTGGCAAAAGCGCCTAATTTGTCGTGTATTTACGAATATTAGCGGCGTGTAAACGAACCTGACACGTCTCTTGGTATAATAAGGCGGAAAATAGGACAAAAGTTCTTATTTTGCCGGGTCTAAAAAAAGGTACTATTTTTGTGCCCAGTTTCAGATTTGTGGTTTTCAGGCATGGGTGTAGAGACTTTTTGTATCTTTATTATTTTCTTTTTTTCCTCTGCACCTGTGCCGCCACTTTTGGAGAAACGAGTGTTCTTTATTCGTGGCGGATTTGCACAGGTGCAGGAAATATGTTTGTACCACAATTTTGTTTTCACCCCCTGCACCTGTGCTGCCACTTGAAGAAAAGACGTGCGTATATGCGCATATGTATATAATGTATATAATAATAAACCATATTAACAAAAAGAGAAAACAAATTTGGTATGAAAACAAAAATTCATTCATGTGCAAGACTCTTTGCACTATTTTTCGTTCTCACGCTGAGTGCTGTTAGCGTGTTTGCCACTAACTATTGGAAAATTAGGGTTGTGGCCTTAAACCCCGAAGGAGGCAATGGTCAAGTATTTACCTGTACCTATAGCGAGCGCAGTAGCGCAACAAAGGTATGGAGTACGGATTATACTACCGGCGTTAAATCCAGTAGCGGTTACCCGGATATTATGTTGTATTCCCTGCCCTCCGAAACGGCAAAGTTTATCGGCTGGTATAAAGATGAGGAATGTACAGAGTTAATCAACACATCCACTTCCTTTAATCTCTATGGTAGTACGAACGCTGCTTTCATTTCGTGTTCTACGACCGAAGCCGATGCGCCTACCACCACTATCTATGCGAAATTCGAGGCACTACCTATCGTATGGAGAGACTATGCCGAAGCACCCGTTTCCGGCGGGAAATACTATATCTACAATGTAGGATTCTGTGGTTTGGCAGGTCTTTATTACGGCTATACCGATGGTGTGACTCTTCGCGGAAAGGATGATCCGAATGAGGCAGTGGCGTTTACCATCACAGGGGAGACCAAAATCTCCATTAGTTATGAAGACGGGGGAGTGACATATTACCTTGATGCGAATGGTACATATATCAGGGAGACGGAGTCCCCTGCCAAAACCTTAACGCTAATGGAGGATGGCACCTATATGGTGAATCTGAATAATAATCATGCATCCGGTTATACATGGTGGGATATGTCCACCAGCACGTATAATTACGGAGCGGGTACGTTTGCTAAGATAGATGCCACTTCGCTTACCCAGCGGTGGAGATTTATCCCAGAAGCTAAATTTAAAGCACTATGTTCGGTAGAGTCGCTGAATGAGACGGGTTCTATTACAATCAATTCTGCTCCGACTGCTTCGGGCACAACAAATGTGAAATTCAATGTTTCCGATATCGGTCCTGTTTCTGCCTTCGATTATACAATCTCCGGCGGGGACGGTAATTTTGAATTAGGCACTCCTACTCGCAGCGGCAATGTAATTTCCGTGCCTGTAACTTATACGGCGCACAATGTCCATTCCAGCACATCCACGCCGTTAACTACCGCTACGGTAACGCTGACCGCCAAGAACGATGCCGCCACTTCTGCGTCGGGACAGGTGCCGGTATATGTGGACTTGCAGCCTAAGTTCGCACTCAATGTTAATACATTAGATTGGAGTTACAATGGCGAGACATTGGTGGAGACTTATTATGCCGGTATGGAGGTGGCAGCCTCGCAACGTGACCGTTTGACCAACAAATTGGTCTATAACATGGCGCAAACAACAGGGGTTGCCGCTGATTACGCTACTTGGACGGCTACCATTATCGGTGCTAACGCCGACCAGTTCAAGTTCGCCAACGGCACGCAGACTGTGACAGGTCCTTATACTCCAGAACTGTTGGATGTTATCTTTGCTCCGACTGCTACAGGAGAAATGAGTGCCACCCTGCATATTGAAACAAGTTATACCGATGCCAATAGCAACACCCAGACCGATACGAAAGATATTTCCTTGTCGGGTAAGGCGGAAGCAGTTTCGGTGATTACCTTTGCTGCTGATGGCAACCAGTCGCCTAACAATGACGAGCACTATTCATACGGAGATATTATCGGTACGAACGCTAAAGACGTAACAGCAGATTTGTTCATGGTCGGTCTTTCTTCGCCTTCCAAGACGTGGAGAGATCCGGACGGTGTGTTTGAGTTTGATGTCAATACCGTTGATTTAACGAAGACCAATCAGACCCTCACTTTCCGTGCTCATCGTCAGGTTCCTGCTTTGGCAGAAACTGATCATACTGCCACTCTTACCATCTCCGGTACCGGAGCAGAAGGAGCCGTTTCAGCAGTGCTGACACTTACGTATCACGCTATGCCCTTGCTGACACCGGAGGTTACGTGGAATTGGTCGGAAATCAATGAAAACGCAACCTCCACCGAACCTCTGTCAACAACTTCAGATGGCGCATGGACGCTGACCAAGACAGCAGGCGATATAGTGACTTATGATGCGGAAGCAAAGACCGCCACTGTGCCTTATCTGCACCACGAACCGGGTATTTCGGCTACTTTCGCGTTCTCTATATCTCAAACGGACACCTATGCCGCGATGAGTGAGACATATACCGCTTCTGTTGTTGCCAGTCCCGCAGCGATTCATCTGACCACCACTGCACAGTTCAATGATGCATCGGTGATGAAGCATACATCTTATGAGAAATTCGATGAATCCAAACATGAGTTGTATATTGATTATTCGGATAATGTGGACTTCTATTTGAGCGGTCATACGACAATGTCGTTCGACTACCTTGACAAAGGAACGACCACTTGGACTGTTACGGAGTTTGATGCCGAAAATAACTCCACCGTTATTTTGAGTGGCTACTCTTTCTCTGCCGGTGCCAATACGATTACCTTCAACCCGACGGCTGCCACAGTCCGTCTGCGTGGTGCAGGTAGTGGTGCCTATTTCACGGATGTACGTTTCACGGACAATGACACTATCACAGTGGATTATGACAAAGTGGTGCTTATCAATGACAACGGCACTATTCATGATTTGGACGTCACAGCGACTTTCTCCAATACACAGAGTGCTACGGTAGCATTAAATGCCACTGCGGCGCAATACTTTGAGTTGCAATGCGCGGGAAAAGAATCCGGGGCAACTATTGTCTTTGACAGCAATGATCTTGGTCTTGGCACTGTGAAAGAAAAGGTGATTAAGATTGCACTCAAAGCCGGAGCTAACTCCGCTGCAGCCAAAGCAGCTACAGCCGGTAATGCATGTAAAGTGACTTTCGGAGACAATTATACCTACAATCACCATGAGTTTTCTCTTCCCGTAGTGTTGATGGATGCCTATGATGTAACATTCAAGCATGACGAGCATGGTTCCTACAAAGTGCAATATGAGGTGGAACTTGAAGGTGTCACCGTCTCCTCGACAGATTATGTAGAGCATCTAACGACCATTGATCCGACGCTTTGTACCGTAACCATGTCAGCTCCGACACCGGCAGCAGGATATGTCTTCCAAGGCTGGAAGGTGAACGGAGAAATAGTTTCCCTCAAATCGTCTGTCACAAAGATACTTGACGAGCCAGTTATTGTTGAACCCGTCTTTGCTATGGGAGAGGCGGTATTCGGAATTGATGATGCCTTCTTCGGAGAATTGGGCGAGGCACTTAGTGCTGCCGGTAGTGTAGCTGACCAAGAACCGGTAGTTGTTCTCTTGAAAGACTTAGCTTTGACAACACCTGCTACTTACACCATTCCTGCCGGTGTGACGCTCTTGATTCCTTACAAAGACGGTTTCAACGAACTGCAAAAAACACCCGAGACAGTGCCGGTGACGGCAGAAACGCTTGCCGCATACCGCACGCTGACAATCAAAGAGGGCGTGAATATCATCTGTAATGGTAATATCTGCGTTTCCGGTAAGATTATGGCTGCCGGAGGAGGTAACAAATCTGCTTATGTAACGGGTGCTTGCGGTGTCATCAATATGGCGAACGGTGGTCACATAGAGTTGAATGATGGAGCTAACCTCTATTGCTGGGGATTCATCAAAGGACAGGATATGGACCAAGGCAACAATACACAGGGAACTGGTACAATAACCGCTAATGCCGGTGCAACGGTATATGAAGACTTCGAGTTGGGAGACTGGCGTGGAGGTACTGCTTCGTCCAATATCTATTTTGAGTCGGAAAAGATGCTCTTCCCCTTCCAGAGTTATTCAATTCAGAATGTGGAGATACCGACAACCTATCATTATGGCTCAACGTTGACAAACTATCTGATAGTGCATACCGGTTTCGGAGATTTTGGGTTTGAGGTATCTACAATAGGAACTGAAAGAACGATGTTCTTGCTCTTGGATGAGAATTCCGTCATCCGCAAATGGTATGACCCGACGACCGATTTGTCCTGTTTCGAACTGAACGGTACAGCACAGCTCGGTTCTCTGATAATAAATATGCCGTTTGTCGGTGATTTCGATTCCGGCGAATACAACCTGCCTATTTCCAACAGCATGCATGTCATATTGGCTAATTGTGACATGACACTTGCCAAGCCGCTTACTGTGCAAGCCGGTGCAGTATTTGAAATCAAGAATACCGCTACGGTCAATCTGGAAGCAAAAGTCCATATCTTCGATGTGGACGAGTGGGGCAAATACATCCATAACTATTATTTCCGTTCTTTCAATAATCTCACCAGTCATAAAGACCGTGGTGCAGAAGATTCAAAAGAAGGACTGGATGACGCCAAGTTTATTGTGGACGGTGTCCTGAATGTCAAGAGCGGACAAGGGTATATCTATTCCACTATAGGCGGTGCAAACATCATGGGTAATGGTGGAGGTATCATCTCCTTCGAAGGCGAATTGCCGGAAGCAGGTACCTTGTGGCAAGTCAATGTATTATCCGGTTCTCCGTATATCACATGGGTAGAGAATGACGAGGATGCTGCTAATCTGCGTAACGAAGACGGCACGTTTACCAAGAGTACTGAATATACCACTTTCTATAATATCAACGGTCGTTGGTTTAATGAGGCAATCAGCTCGGAAAAAAATGACCACACCTATGATTTCTGGTACCTTAACAACGGTAATGGTGGCGAAGAGGTGCAGACATCTGCCGTTTATTCGCATGACAAGACGGGCTTGGAGGCACGCGAGAAATGGTTCAACGTCTCGGCTGATGAGGACTGTCCCGAGTGGTGGAACGGTGCTGATGGCAACCGCTATAACTATTCCTTGCTCAACGAATGGCACCAGTTCATCGAGACAGAAACAGAAAACGTATATAGCGGTTCGGATAACAAACTATATCAGAGAGATGATTGTGTCCTTTTAGAGACCGGTGCTGTCGATAAGAACTGTCTCTATACCTTTGAGGATGAAGATGGCAACAAAACTAAAATGGCGTTGGTAGATGGGCATTTTATTCCCTTGGAGAGTAACGGATATGACCCTGCCTACCACAACACGGAAAATACAGCGCAGTATTACATCTGCTTCTCCGGCTGTAACTGGCATGAGGCTACTCCCTATACCGGCGAGTATAAATCCTATACGATAGCCGAAGGCGGTGACTACATCTGGTTCGAAAACGACTGGCTGAATGTGGAGCGCGAAGAACCGTACTTCTATACAGCAGACGAGCAGACCAACGTAAAAACCTATTATGAATACCTCAACGGCGAATGGGTAATTGCCACACCGTTCATACGCGTACAAGATAATATGGAAACGCGCGAGTTCTACATGGTCAAAGAGGCATTCAATGTGGCACAAATCAAGAAGAATGTTACGATTACCCTGCTCCGCGATGCACAGGCTGAATTTGCCGCTTATACCTTCAATGCACTCAACACGACCTGTACCCTTGACCTGAATGGTCATGCACTCGACCTCACCATCACCGGCAGCGGTACTACGGAAGTGAAGATGTTCGCAATCAATATGGGTAGCGGTTCATTCACCATTACGGATAACAGCACCTATAAGAACGGCGAATTGCGCCTGCATGCCGCACCGACTACGGCAACGCAATCCAAACGCTGGCACGGGCTGTATGTGCAAGGCGGCGAACTGATTATTGAGGCAGGCAAAGTGTATGTAGAAGATATGTTTACCTATACCTCTACCTCTAATTCCGGCATTGTCAGTGCTATAACTATTGCTGCCGGACAGAAATTTACGCTCAATGATGGAGAAGTAGAAGCCACATCGCCTTACGCACCGTATGGTGTACATATGGTGGCATCTACCAACACAACCGGCAAAACCTATATCAACGGTGGAGCGGTCACGGCTACATCTACTTCTGTTACCAATACCATCGGACTCTATATCGGTAGTGGTACAGCCTATGTATCCGGCGGAACCATCAATGCTACTACCAAAACGACAACTGCACGTGGTATTTATGTAGAGGGTTCGGCAAGTAACTACATCGGCCATCTGGAGATGACCGGAGGTACGGTGAACGCAACTGCTACAACCACAACGGCGTACGGTATCTATGTGGGCGGAACCTATTCGTTCAATAACACCAAGCCGAACACCGTCAAAGCTACCTTCCGAGGTGTAGCCAACATCTCCGGCGGTACAATCAATGCAGAGGCGTTAGGTACGACAACCGCATACGGTATCGTGTCTCTTGGTACAACCGAAGTAACAGGCGGTACATTTAATGTCAAAGTTAAGACAACTACTGTCGGTGGATTGTTAGTACAAGACGGTACTACGACTATCAGCGGATCGCCTGTATTCAATGTGACGGCAACAAAGACTACGGCATACGGTATTTATGCCAACGGAGTTACCCCTACATCTACAACAGGTCGTCCGTATAATCCGGTAGTAACGGTCAATGGTGGTACATTCAATGTATCTACATTAGGTACGACCACCGCTTATGGTATCAATATCAATGGAGCAACGCGTGCCATCACCTCTACTGCTTCCGGATATTATGCAGGTAACTATGCGAGTGCCGGTACGGTCATTGTCAATGACGGTGTGTTCAATGTAACAGCCAAGACAACGACCTCCTATGCAATGGTTGTAGGCGCGGCTGCTACACAAGCAGGTGCTACCGATTATGCAGAGGCTACGGCTACTCCGAGATGTACCATCAACGGTGGATGGTTCAAGACTGCGGGTACGAGCACTGTGAATGTGGCTAATGCAAAGGCAGCAGCGGATGCTCTCAACATTAACGGCGGTTATTTCAGCCACAGCGGCAATCTCGCTACCTATGCTGCCGCTCCGAACATTGTCATCACATTGCCTAAGACGGATGCTAACTATCCTACCTATAAGTACGAAGTAGCAGAGGGTTATACTATAACCTTTATGAACGGTGAGACACAACTCCAGTCCAACAACCAGAAAGCCGGAGAGCAAATCGAATATAGCGCAACCGAGCCGACCAAAGCCAATACGGAAACCAATTCGTATATCTTCGACGGTTGGGCAACCGAAGCGGATGGCGAAATGGTCTATGCCAAAGGTAATCTGCCGACTGTAACGGCGAACGCTACCTATTATGCACACTTCGCGGAGACAACGTTGAAATGCAAAGTTTATTTTGATCCGCGCGGAGGAGTCGGAAGTGTGGACTATATCTATGTCGCTCCCAACTCGAAAATCAGTACGGCTATTTCCGCTATGCCAACTGCAACAAAAACAGGTTATACTCTCAAAGGTTGGTATAATAAAACATCGAGTGGAACAAAACAAACTATAGCAAAAGTCATAACTCAGGATACCACCTTCTACGCCCAGTGGACTGCCGTCAAGCATAATTTGACTTGGGAAATGGGCGACGGAGTAGTTACTACAGCCGGGAAAGTGGGGTCTTCTACGGTCTTCCCTGCTGTAGATGCAACAGGAACGCAGACTTATAATTTGAGTTACGCTGCGGCTATCGTTGCGCCGGTAGTTTCCCGCGCAGGTTATACCTTCGTCAATTGGGGCGTGCCGACAATAGCTGCCACTATGCCGCTTAATGACCTCACCTACACGGCGCAATGGAAAGCGAACACCAACACGCCGTATGTAGTGAAACACATGCAAGAGAACCCCGCAACGGGTGACTTCGACATAGAGGCGGATTCGGAAGACTTAACCGGAACAACCGATACCTACGTCACTCCGAAGACCAAGTCCTACCCGGGCTATGCCACTCCGACGGCGCAGACTGTGCAGATTCTGGCGGACGGCTCGCAGGTGGTTACCTATAACTACAGCCTCATCCGCTACACCATCACCTTCGATGCAACGACCAATGGCGGTACCTGCGCTACAACCTCCGCAGAGGTGGCACACAGTGCTACGCTTATCCTGCCGGAAGCTACCAAAGAGGGCTATACTTTCGTCGGCTGGTTTACGAAACCTGTCGGTGGTGACCAGATAACTAACGCTACAGTCATCCAACGTAATATAGGTACGCTCTATGCACAGTTCACCTCGTCGAATATTGTCGCCGGAACAAGTGGCGATGCCGATGATGTGACAGTGACTATCTCAGATCCCGAAATGGAAGCAAATGCACTGGTGGTAGAGAAAGACGGTGTCGTAAAGATTAAAGATGGTGCTTCGCTGACGGTGGATAACTTTATCCTTGAGTCAACCGGCAATCAGTCAGGGCAGGTAGTAAATCTGACTGAAACCAATCTGACGGTTAGCCACCACGTCTATTTTGACTTCATCCCGAATGGAACTGCCGGAACACAACGCCGTACATGGTATGCGATAGCAGTACCTTGGGAGGTGGATGCAGCTAATGGTATTTCTCTCAAGGACGGTCGCAAACTGGTTCTCGGACGGGACTTCGACCTGATTTATTACAATGTAGAGAAACGTGCCGCAGAGGGAGACAGCCCGCAATGCTGGAAGTATGTGGAGTATGATGACGATAAAGTGATGCACCCGGGTCAGATGTATATGATGTATTTCGGACAGGAAGGATGGACCACTATCCGGTTTGAGAAGATAGCAACTGCTCCGATAATCGCTGCCGCTCCTTCAGTTAAGACGCATTCTTCTGCAATAGCAACAGATGCCAACTGGAACGGCATTGCCAACCCGGCTGTATATCATGCGTACCTGAGTGCAACCCAAGTCACCTACGGACAGGTTCTCAATAATGGTAGTCTGGATGATTATATTGCCAAGAACGAGTCGAATCCTGTGTATGAGACAGTTCAATTGAACTCCTATAAGTTTGTGGTAGGCAAGCCTGTCTATGTGCAAGCTCCGGAGGAAACTCCTGTCATGGTGAAACCGGCTATCGCTTCTTCCTTGGCTCCAAGACGTGCTAAAGGAAACGACCTGCCGGACGGTATAGACAATGTCTTCATGGTTACCATAGCAGAGAAAGGTATGCCTACTGCGGACAACCTCTTTATCCAGACAGCAGAAGAGAAGGCAGACCGATATGTCATCGGGCAAGACCTTGCCAAGGGTGGAGTAGCTAAGACCTGTGCACAACTCTGGGTCAACCGCTATGACTCGAAACTCTCTGTCAATACGATTGCACCGGTAAACGGCGTAGCAGATTATCCGTTGGCAGTCTCTATCCCGCAAACAGGAGACTATACTATCGCAATAGAAAATGCACACGGAGAAGCAACAGACCTGTATCTTACCAAAGATGGTGAGGCTATTTGGAATCTCTCTGACGGCAAATATACAGGCACCTTTGATAAGGGCACTACCAACGAATACGGTCTCCGTATCATCGGCGCGAACGCTCCGCAGACGGCCACAGGAATAGGCAATGTGCAAAGCGACAATGTACAATGTACCAAGGCTCTCCATGACGGTGTTATCTATATCATCCGTGGCGAGAAAGTTTATACAATTGACGGACAATTGGTAAAATAAGGAGGAATAATTATGGAAAAACAATATATTCTGCCTGCCACTGAAATCATGGTGGTGAATACCGAACTGATGATAATAACCGGTGAGGCGAGTTTGCTTCCCGGACCGGGGACTATTCCCGCACGTTTCAAAGATGGTAAACCGGTATTCTGATGATATTGTGTAAGATGTTATGAAAAAACTACAACTAACACTACTCGCTGCTTGCCTCTTAACAGGGGCAAGCATGCGTGTTTTTGCGCAGGGAGAATCATGCTCCGACCCCATACAGATAACCAAGGATTTTAACTATACCATCCAATCAGCCGGATCTGTCTGGTTTTTGGCGAACACCTTCGACCTTCCCTTGGCAATCGACTATTACCCTTCCGATGCCACCGCCGAAGGACCGGTTCTGGAACTGGACTTCAGCTGCACACCCGGCAAGTACAACGACCCAATCATATGCAGCCTCTTCTGCTCTGATGTACAGGGACATATAGTCCTGCCGCATGTGGAGAGACCTTCCGCAAGTTACGACAAAGAAGGCAAACTGCGCTACCATGTGGAGATGGGTGAGTTCTACCGTGACCTGCTCTTGAGGCAAGGTATCGACTATAACGTTGCGGTGTATGTTAAAGCCAAGTTCTCCTGTGCCGGCACGATAGGTATATCCCCGGACCCGTTCTCCACCTGTATGGACGGAGCCAAGTTCATGCACCTCGGCGACACGGTAAACGTCAAGGCACAGGATACGGAGCGCTATGTCATCGTGCCCTATATCCAATGGCAGTATGACTCTATCCGCTATATCTGGAGCGGTGACAAACGTGTTACCCTTTCTGTCATGGGCAAGCGTTGTGACTTCGACCCGCTCGACAATTCCGATGAGAACATGCTCCAGTACAAGCGCATACAGCCCGGTGACACACTCAAGATGACGAGCGCGGACATCAAGCACTACTTGGACGACAACACCAAACAGAAAGACGGTGGTTTGTATTATGCCAAGTTCTACAGCGATGCACCCGGCATCATAAAGATTGAGCGGGTTCCCGAAGCCAAACCCGAAGGTGACATCACCGTCCTGTCCTACGACAAAGAGGAGACAGTGCACGCCAATGCCTTCAGCGAGGTCTATGCCATTCCGAATACATGGAAATCTGCCACACTCTTCTCCACGCCTACCGATTATATCTTCCGCATGTATGTTGGCACCACGCAAGATTTTACGAAGGACAATGCCATCACCTCTTATCAGTTCGACAAATTACAGCAGGGACATCAACTGGGTTTGTCGGATGACGAGATGAAAGCCCTCTGGAAAAAGACCCAAGACAAATACCTTTATATCCGCTTCGAATGTGGAGAGGAAACCACTATCTTGCCTACCCTCTGGGCTCCTTCCCAGTGTGTCACCAAGACCAAAGTCATCAAACCCGCCACTACTGTCACTATCGCCGGTCGCTCAACGGCTAACCATCGGTTCTTATACACCGACTGGGTAGGGGGTGACATGATTATAGACTGGCAGTCTCAGTTGAGTGATTGTTCGTTCTATCTCGGCGACAGTTGTATCAGCGCCACGGAGGAAGACCCGCATGTCTTCTACACCGGTGATATAGGCAAGAACAACTCCGTCACTATCCCTGCCGCCGACATCGCCTCTTGGGTGCCTTATGTGGACGGAGACGGTTACCTCTATGTGGTCTTTAATCCCAGTGGAAAAGGTACCATCACCATCACAACCACCGCTGAGGGAGAGAAGGATCCGGAGGACACCAAACCCGACATCCCGCATGCCACTGTCCATGTCTCCTGTGCGGACGGCGACCCGCATATGCTCCTCGTCACCGTCTCCGTGCCGCAGACCCTCACCGTCACAGCCGAAGGCACCACGGTAGAGCAGTGGGAAGCCACCCCTGCCGAACCGCACACCCTCACCCTCTCCGCCGGACAATATACCCTGACCGGCACCAAGGAAGAGGTACTGCTCCTTGTGCCGTAGAGCAGGAAAATAGAGAAACTCCGATAAATTCGGATAAATTCTGATTCTCTCCGATAACCTCGGAGTCCTCTATCATAGTGGCGTCACATAGGCAAGTAAGAGGCAAATAAGGGTTAAGTAAGGGGCA
>JAFSLP010000062.1 GCA_017448345.1 Paludibacteraceae bacterium
AAAGTTTTGAGTTTGCAATGCCTCTGTTTTAATGTACAAAAATGTCAACGATCACTTGATACATGAGCTTCCTTAGAAGCCCGACCCCCATGGGGGTATAAGTATCACTAAATATCAATCAATTACCCTCTCTAAGGAGGACTAAAAGTGTAAACGATCATCTGATATACGATAATTAACAATTAATATCTCGTTAGGCGAGGGGCTGCAAGGCGAGGGGCGGTTAGGCGGCGACGGGGGTGCCTGTTTGACAGAAAAACAGCCCCGCGAAATCAGTTCGCAGGACCATTTTTCTGACTCTTTAACGGTTTAACGGCGCTTTAGCGACTATTTCAACTCTTTAACGTCGCGCAGCGACATCTTAACGGCTGCATAGCCTGCGGCAAGAAGAAGCATCCAGAACCACGGTGTATTGCCGAGGGGCAGACCGGGGTCTTGCTGATTACTGATTACTTCCCATGACGAGCCATTCCACCGATAGGTGTTACCTCCTTCTATCTTGGTAGCACCTATGGCGGGCTCTAATAATACCCATTTGTCTTGTTCAGTGTCCCATAACCATGTTCCGTCTTCATCCGTTGTTATTTCTTCATCATACCCAGTATAGCTCGGCATATATCTTGGACGCGCAACATTTTGCCCGCTGTTGGATGCGAACGTCGGTATAGCCAATGTCGGCGTTGGGATACTTGCTGAAATTCCGCTGCTCTGTATCCCGCGCGAAGATGATGAGGACGAAGAACCGCCACCGGTGCCCATCGCACCTCCTCCACCGCCGGAACCATAGGAATGGAGCGAGGCGGATGATGTGGTATGAATCTTGAAGCCGGAGCTGGATGTACCGGACTGTCCGGGCAGCGAGGAATGCCGAGTATAGGCATGACTGCGAATTGCACCGCCGCTGAGCATCGGAGCCGTGTTATGTATAGGCACTGCTACTGTACTCGGAGCTGAATAAATAGTCCCGTAATTAGCCGAAGAGGGAGACAGATGGACCGTATGACCCAGCGAATGCACTTTCTGCTCATACGCATCGAGAAACGCGATGACGAAGATGGACATAAAGACGACAGACGCGAGGATTATTACGCCGGTGCGTGGAGGTCTTGTATTTGTATTATAGCTCATATAACCTTTCAATTTTCAATTTTCACCTTTCTATTTACTTTACCACTTTTCCTGTTGCGTCATACAACTTGCCGTTCACAAGGATATACATTTTCTGGTCTATCAGCAATTTGCGCGCCTTGGTACTTTGTACTTTGTCACTTTGCCCGTTCTCTATGTCCGTAGCCACTTGCGGAGCGTAGAAGCGTCCTTCGATATAGAACCGTCCGGTCGTTGTGCCTGCAGGAGCGACAAAACGATAGTCGTTCATCAGAAGGTCGGTCCGTGCGCCTGTCTCCTTGTCCACCAGCCATACCGCCGCCATGCGCTCAAGCCACTTGTTCTCACGGAGCGAGAAGGTCAGTTCCTGCGCAGCAGGGCTATATACCGTAAGCGGGATACCTGCTTCCAAGAGTGCATCCGATACGCCGGCAAACGCCATCTCTCCGTACGCGTGCGAACTATATATCAACGCGCGCGAAGCGGTGAAGGACTGTTTCGCCACGTCGATACCGGTCTTGTAAGAGTCCTCATAACGCGTCGGGTGAGACAGGATGGATGTCTGGTCCCCCACGCCGTTCTCATCCTGAACATCCAGATGAATCCATTGGATACGTACCTCTTCATCTTCTGCCGCTACACGGCGCGGAGCAGCCGCTACGATAGAATAGCCGTCAAAAGAGATAATGCTCTGTCCCGAGGACGCCTGATAAGAGAACGGTATTGCCGGGGCGATCGTGGAGGGGATACCCTGGTCGTACGATCCGTCCGCCAGATACAGGCTGACTTTCAGACCTGTCTCCGGATCCGCATCGCTGTTATCATATACACCCATCAACGGGGAAGCAACGATATTCCATCCCGCATGGTCCACTCCGGCATTACCTAAATCATACGCTACAGAGGTGGTCGTACCGAGGGAAGCGGAGTTAACGGCTCCTACGGGGAAGTAGAACTCACGGTAGTAAACAGAGTTATTAGACATCTCGTATCCCACGCCGCCTTGGATATAGTCATCCTCGGAGAGCGCATCCCAGTTGTCGCCTGCGCCGGATGCGGCGCGAGTCTCCTCATTATAGCGCTTGAGCAGCCATGCCTTGCCGTACGGGGTGTTGGCTCCATGCGATACCTTGATATCTTTCACCTGCACGGTCGTATTGAGCGGAAGGGCGAACTGGTAATAACTTGCCGCTTCATAGGTCAGCTCTGAGCCTTGGATATCCGTGATGGTGCGATTGTTAGGCGCTATACGGGTGTACCATGTCTCCTCCGCGGTGAACGAGCCGTTGATAGCTGCTGCCTGCCACGGGAGGGTACGGAGCACCAGTTTGCCAATAGCCAGTGTGCCGCCGGTGATGGTTACCGAAGCCTCCGGACGGATATACAACGCTGCTATCCGCGGGGTAGAGGAGGCGTTTATCGTCAGATTACCGGAGTTGACATAAAGGATATCGCTCTCGCTTATACCGTCAGTAGTGCCGATATACGGTATCCGGTAATAATGCTGGCGGATAATGCTTCCGCCGGACTCCACGGTAATACGGAGGTCTGAACCGGCTTCGCCGCTATACGGAATAGTCAGCGTACGGTCGGCGGCACGGTTGGAGTTCTGGTATTCCGTACCATTGATGGTATAGGGCCATCCTGCAGCCGCCCAACCGTTGGCGTTGATGGTGAGCTCGGTAGCCGTCCAATCGACGATATCCATCTTGTCGCCTACCTCATTCATCGTCCACGTAGCCGTATATTCGGTGTCCTCCGCAGGCATGGTACCCGTGAACGCAGGTATCCATGCGCTGAAAGTATAGCCGGTCTTGGTCGGCGTATTCGGCTGGGTGATCGGATCGCCTGCAGCCAGATAGCCAGAGGTATAGTCACCTGTCAACTCATCGCCATCGGTGGACCATGTCAACTTGTATGCCACGGCTACTTTGTAGTTATAGGCTGCACCTACGGAAGTTTTGTCCGCAGCCGTGGTCGGGAATACTTGATAATCCGTTGCGCAGTAGGTGTCAAGACCGGTGTTGGTGTTATAATATCCGCCTTGGAGTGTCAGTGTCGCAGCATCGGATTTGTAAGCGCAAGCGGCTGTTGAGCCGGTGACGAGGAACTTTCCGCCGGTGACGGTTACGTTTCCTATATTCTCTCCACTGACACTCGCCTCTATACCGTAACCGGTTCCCGAAGCCTCTACTTGTATTTCTCCGCCATTGATGACAGCAATACCACGTGAGACAATACCACGAGCCGGTTTGCTGTCAGTGGTTACTACCTGTACCTTACCGCCGTTCATAGTGAAGGTGCTTGCCGCCGCATCAATGCGGACACCTTCGTTACGGGTATCTGCTTTTGAACGCAAGAATATAGTACCGGCTTCCAGTTGCAGATTGCCTTGTTTTACATACACACACCATCGGTTAACTGTTCCGGTGGATTCCAAATGCAGACCTCCTGCTTTGCTTTCTGTGAGGTCGGTAATGGTAAAGGTGATATTTGCCTTGTCGATAAAAAGCAATGCCTGAGCCGTAGTGCTGGAAAGCGTATGTCCGTTGAGATTGAGCGTACAGTTTTTTGCACCCGTATAAGGTATATATGAGGTGGTGGTAGTTGCTGCATCTTTTAGCAATGTGATAGTCGGCTCGTATGTTGCAGATGCATTAGCGGCAGTGAAAGCAGCTTCAATAGTCATATAATAGGTAGTTGTGCCGTTGATAGTAACGCAGGCTACCCCATTGTATTCCCATGTAGCTGTGTAGGTTACATCGTGCGCAGGCATGGTTTGAGCAACCTCATCCGACCAGCCTGTGAAGGTATAATCCGTTCTGGTAACGGTAGGTGCAGTAATAGGATCGCCTACTGCAACATACCCTGCCGGAGTTCCCTCTACAGAGATAGTACCGCCGTCAAGATTCCATGTCAGACTATAGCCCTCTGCCACTTTGTAGCGGTAGATTGCATCATCATTCGGGAATACATGGTACGGCGAAGCGACACAGGTTTCAAGGTTGGTATCAATGTTATAGTAACCGCCCTTTATAACCACATTGGCATTTGTTGATGCCTGATTGGTCACATAAGCGGGAGAACCAGTGACATTAAACTTACCATTATTAACAGTTACTATACCGTTGTCGCGCTTTATTCCATAACCTTCTCCGGCTGCTTCCACATGAACCGTACCGCCATTGACAATGGTGGTGGAGTAGGCATATATGCCACGACCTTCCTTGCCGTTGGTGGTCTTCACATGTATTGTACCGCCATTCATCGTAAAAGTACCATGATAAACAGTTACACCACAGGTGGTAGCAGTACCTGAGATTACTTCAATCGTTCCCCCTTTCAGCAGGAGAGTACCATTGTCCACAAAAGCACCAAAGATGGTAGATGAAGAACTCGTATTCAGCGACAATTTTCCTGCCTTCTCCTCCGTACCGTCGGTAATGGTAAAGGTGACATTGGTGTTGTTGATATGCAGCGGACTTTTTTCAGAAGTATTGCTTGTGAGTATATGTCCGTTGAGGTCGAGCGTACAGTTTTGGTTGTTACTATTCGTGTATGCCAATGGTTCGGTTACCGTTACATCCTGCAACAGCGTAAGGGTAGATGTGGCAGTTGCAGCATTGACGGCCGTCCATGCGGGCTCGAAAGTGGTATATAGTGTGGTTGTACCGCCGATGGTCACACTCGCTACCGCCCATGTAGCCGTATATTCGGTGTTCGCCGCCGGCATCGTACCCGTGAACGCAGGCTCCCACCCGGCAAAGGTATAGCCTGCTTTGCTCGGAGTGGCAGGTGCGACAATCGTTGTTCCTGTTTCCGTGAGCCCGGAGGTGTAATCACCGGTGAGCTCATCGCCGTCGGTAGCCCAAGTCAAGGTATAAGCCGCTACCACCCGATAGATGTAGGTCGCATCGCTATTCGAGAAGATATGATAAGGTGCTTTGACATGCGGATTAAAGTAGGTACTATTAGTAGCGCTATAATAACCTCCGCGGATATTCAAGTTGGAGTCTTGTGCATCCTTATTGGTGACAGCCGCAGTACCGGAAGCTGTGATATGGAACAGACCGCCATTGAAGGTTACATTTCCTTTACTATACACAACACCGATTGCATCCTTTGTAGATTCCAATCGAATTGAGCCACCATGGATATTTGTTGTACCGCCGGTCGCATTGACAAAACGACTATTTTTACCACTAACATTACCGGTATATTTTGCATGTACTGCTCCATTTTCATTCATCGTAAATGCTCCGCCGACCACTTGCACAGCACCAATGGATACAGTAGATGAAGTCGCCTCTATCGTTCCTGCCTCTAATACGAAGGTACCATTATTCACTATTACGCAGTGAAAACTCGATGTGCTGCTTTCTGCGGTGGTGAACGACAATTTTCCGTCGTGATTGGCAGAACCGTCGGCTATGGTAAAGGTGTACTCTGCACAACCGATCTGGAATAAACTCGTGCCTGAACCGGATAATGTATGTCCGTTGAGGTCAAGCGTAAGATCGTGTGAAGCACTGTAAGTTCTCGATGACGACAGCCCTGATATATCCTGCAACAGCGTAAGTGTTGCAGTTGCGGTTGCGCTGTTCGCAGCCGTCCATGCATCAGCAAACGATGTATAGTATGTGGTAGCTTCATTGGCAGTCACGGATGCCACGACAGGTGTGGTGGTGTAAGTTGCCGTATAGGTGACATCGCCTGTGACGGTACCTGCCTCCGGTGACCAAGTATCAAATGCATAAGCGTACTCTGCATCGGTCGCCTTGGTCGGTGTTGCGCCATTATACTCCGGCGTATTGCCATAGGGCACATTCTCGTCCGTCTCCAATATAGTGCCGTCCGCATTTTTCCATGTCACGGTGTAGGTATTCAGTGTTCTGTTGAAATGCGCCGTATAGGTAGCATCGGCGGTTACCGGATTGATGATAGTTACAGGCGTCCAGCCTGTAAAGGTGTAGGTATATCCGTCTTCTATGTAATCGGTGATTTCCGGCTGCACGGTGACAGTACCATAGTTCTTTTTCTGCCATTCGATGAGTGAGCCGTCTTCGTTCCGATAGAACACATTGAACTGCAAGAGAACAGGTGTGAACTGCGCCGTAAAAGTGATGTCACCTGTCATGGCAGGCAGGGCTTCGTTCGCACCGGCACTGCCGCCGTCCCACGCCCAGCCGCTGAATACAAACGAATTGCGGTTATCGTTCGGCTTAAACGGCGTCTCGCCCGTGTACGCGGGTACCGTATTATAGTTAACCTGTACGTCAGCAAGCGTTGTGCCGTCGTAATTGAGAAAACGTGCGGTGTACTGACGCACCGACTCATCGAAGAGAGCGGTATAGACCTTACCGTCTTCCGTCACAGGCACCAAAGTAGCCGGTGACCACTCGCGGAAGGTATAATCCGTGCTGACGGTTGAAGCCATCGTCTGGTTAGCCGGGAAGGCAGCCGGTGTCTCTTCATAGGCGAAGAACGGTGCGTCGATGATGGTGCCATCCTGAAGCTTGAAGAAGACTTGATACTGAAACTCCGTCTGCTCAAAGGTAGCGATATAGGAAATATTATCTGTTACTACGGGCAGGGTGGCTGAGGTGCCATAACTCGTTGCGCCTTGCCATCCTGTCCATGCGTAGGAATAGACAGGCGTGTTGGCACGGAAAGGCGTTACACCACCGTATGTCGGGTGGGTGTTATAGTCCACATCGGCTTCATACAATACCGACACTGCATCGTAGTTATAGAAGGTGACGTGGTACTGGCGCGTGGTACTGCTATAGTTCGCGGTAAAGGTAGCCACGGCAGTGACGGTAGCGAGCGTCCTGTCCCAGCCGGTGAAGGTAAATACCTCGTCCACCGTCGGGGCTTTCTGAGGCACAGTGCTGCCTGTCTTCTCCTTGTATTTAAGATCAAACAGTGCTTGCAATTCCTCGCCCGTCGTACCGGCATCCACCAGTCCAGCCCAGAGGTCGGAGTTATCATCGTTCTTGAAGGTGACGGTATATTGGTACTTGGTGGTAGCGAAATAGGCTGTATAGGTGATGTCTGCGGTAGCCCGCGGGAGGGTGGCATTCTTGTCATAGATGTTACCTTCCGCGTCACGCCAACCTATCCAGTCGTATTTCTCGATGTCTGTCGGAGTCTTCTTGGGGGCTGCACCGAAAAACTGCGGCGAAGTGTTGAAACTGTACTCATCGCCGTAGGTGCCGTTGGCTATCTCCGTGCCGTCCTCGTTTTGCCATCTAACGGTTACTTTCTTTGGTTTCCAATAGGCATTGTCCTCGTCCCAATAGAAATAGGTGCCGTAATTGTCGAAATAATCGTTGTTTGCGATATAATAGGTCGTACCGCTGATAACTTGAGGCTCAACATCCACTTCCCACCATACACACCCTGACTCATCGGCAGGTTCCAGCGCATTGACGAACATACGCGTGCCGTCTTCGCTGTGATAAGCGTGGTCGCCGTTGGTGTTGGCTTCAACGGCTACCCAGTCAGACGGATGAATGTATTGCTTGGTGCTGCCGCCGCTGTTCTTGTAGGTAAAGCATCCGTCGTCGTACGACAGTACCCATCGGTATTCTCCTCCATCCTCCATGTATATCCAGTTTTGATATTCTTGCGTGCCCGTGGTCGATGTGTAAGTATTGTCTTCGTTCTTGAGTTTGACAGAGGTGAGCGCTTTGCCTACATAATAAACCGTACTACTTTCGCTTTTTACCCATTGGCATAACGTTTTATTTTTTCCTCCCGTACTGCCCGAGAACTCACTAAGGGCGGAAGTCGAAACAGGAGCATTCGCTTGGAACATCACTTTACCGGCATTCTCACGGGTAGAGTGGATATTAGCGCCACCGGCTGTGGTATAGGCTGCACCTTCAATATTCAGCGTGCCTTCCACCAACACCTCGGCATCCGGCATCTTTTCCGTGGTATTGCTTCCTATGTTCACCAAACGGGGATTGGTCTGCCACGATGGTGAATAGCCGGGGCAGAACCAGTAGCCTTTGTAAGAACTCCAATCGTCCTGATCATAGAAAAAGACACGTGTACCATCCGGGATAATCACATCCGCCTCTTTCTTAATTGTCAGTTTTGAACCCGGAATGAAACATACATCGCTCACGATGGTCATCACCCCATAGTTGGCAATAATATTGAAATTACTTGTAATCGGCAGCACGTAATCGGATGCTTCTACATTTATGTTCATTATAGTCGAACTCATCTTTAGCGTCAAGCCTCCCAACTCTGCGCCGGAATTCAAGAACCAGTTGACATAATCCGTTTCCGGGTCGTATTCCTTGCGTACCCATGTATCCTCCCCTGCGGTAGCAGGATCCATGCGGAACATCGAATTCTCATCCGTACCGACAAACAGAACGGCAGGATTAGTAACAGCATTGACAATATAACTCCAGAGGCTACCGGAAACACCTCCCTTTGCGTACGCCTTTGCGCCGGCACGATAGGTAATCGGACATTCGATATTCTGGTAATAGTAATGTGTAATCAGAAATACGCCCTTGCCCGCAAGACCATTCTCATTACCTTGAACCGATGTTGCCGGCGAGCCGCCACGCCAGTCTCCCATCTGGAAATCCTCATAGACTTCGGAACCGTTCTTGGCGGTGATTTCGCCTTTGCCGGTGATATATCCCCATGCATAGAGTTTGGCTCCGCTTTCCAAGTCGATATGTGCGCCTTGCTCCAACTCAATCCAGCCGTATTTATCGTGTACAATACCCGTACCTTCCTTCAACAGATTCGCACCATTTTCACCATTGGTAACGTAGATGACCGAACTTGCCTCTATCGCGGCATTGTCCATTACCGTCATGTTCACACCGGCTGCAAACGTCAGTTTATACAGAGGGGTCGGCGGTGTATATGCAGTATTATGATTAATTATTTGCGGATCTGTGCCTGCTGCTTGGGTGGCGCCTTTCCCCGTTCCCGTTTTATAGGGGACAAGCAGCGTCTTGTTGCCGGGCAGTAAGTAATCGCCTTTGGATAGCGTGTAGTTTCCGCACATGACTATAGTCATGGTTGCACTGCTGTTCGCCGGCAGATTGACATACGCGAGTGCTTCTTCCAAGGACGAGAAAGAATCTTTAAGCGTGGTACCTTGATAGACCTTGCAGACGGTTTCTCCTGTCATGTCGTCTGTCACGCGGTAGCGGTAACCGGCGGCGTATTCGGGTGTGCCGGATTGAACCGCCATTTTGTTCATGCCCTCGCCGAGTTTCTTGTCGAGGTTCAGGTCATTGACGTAATAGCCGCCGTTGAGCACGAAATGTCCCGGCTCGCCGCTGGGACTCACATCTGCACTACTGCCGTTGAACCGACCTCCATTAATGACTATCGAGGGATAAGCGACCTCACCTTCGTAGAGCACCGATCCTTTACAGCAAGCTGCATAACCTTCGTGGGATGTTTCTCCGTCTGCCGGTGCTTGTCCATTATAGGTGCCGCCGTTCACGATGATTTTACCGGCTACCGCCATACTGCCTCCGGAAGTACCTTGGGCATATAATGCATAGCCGAATTTTGTTCCGGCAGTCGCTTGGACGGAATTGTTATCAATGGTAACCACCGCTTCACGCGGCACGCCGTTACTCATCGTTGCGCCTAAAGCAAAGATACCACAGGCAACGGTGGTGCCTGCCTCAGTGGTGATGGCGCTGTTGGTTATTGTGCTTGCGCCGTCATATAGAGCCACACCATAGGCGTTCTCTCCTTCGGAGGAGATGGCGGTGATGCTACAGCCTTCCACTGTCGTTTTGCTGCCGGCATAGATACAATACGCAGTACTTTTCGCTTCGGCACGGAGCGTAGCATTGCGAACGATTAGCTCCGCATCGGATTTCTTCTGTCCGTCGGGAGAGATATAGGTCTTCTCCATATAGATTGCAAGCGCAGTGGAGGAGGCCGTTGCGGTAGCAGATATAGAACCGCCGTTGACAGTCGCTTTGCCGCATACGGCACGCGGAGAAGCGTCCTTTGTGGTCGCATTTCTTGCTGTGCCGTTACAGAGTACACCATACACTTCGGTCTTTGAAGTAGCAGTCAAACTACAGTTATTGAGTACTAATTCACCGACGCTCTCCACGCCATCGTCAGTAACCGAACCTTTCGCCATTGCCGCATATGCCTTGGAGGTAACGGCAGTCACTATGACTGTCGCGCCTGTAGCAGTAATCTTGCCCGCGGTGCTGTATAGACCGTAGGCGTAGCTACCGTCTGAACCGGCTGTAAAAGTACCGCCGTTGATGGTGGTAGTACCGCTAGAATAAACGGAATAGGCGTAATTGCCGGAGGTAGTAGTGGCACCGAACGTGCCGTCGTTGATTAGCAGTTCTCCTCCGGAAGTATATACCGCAGAGGCATTCTGCTTTGCGGAGGCGGAAACCTCGGTTCCTGTGATGGAAATAGTCTGACTGCCTTCTACGTACACACCGCACGCATAACCTGTTCCTTCGCTGGTGCTTTGGATGGAGCCGCCGATGATGGTCAAACCTGTTCCTGTGTTTCTCACATGAACACCTGCTGAATTGGATGAAGTGTGGGTGTTTTTCACTTCAATCGCCACACGATCTAGTACCACACTACCGGGATATAACTCAATACCATATATCGTGCCATTGGTTCCTTCTGATTTGATTTTTCCGCCGCCTTGACTATCTTTGATGGTCAAAGTCTTGCCGGCTTTATTTATGCATAGGGCGAAATTAAAGGTATTATCAAAGGTGGTTGCTGACAACACATGACCGTTCAGATCGACTGTAAGATTTTTAGTGACTACACGGTCGTTTCCTTTCGGCAACACTACATCATTCTGCAGAACCAGCGTGTAACCGTCCTGTTGCTTTGCTTGTGCAATCATCTCCGACCAAGTACCCTCATTAACCTTTGTTCCGCTGGCGTTTTTTAACTCCACCTCGGCATCCGCCCACGCTGGCACAACGCTGCAAACAATCAGCAGCACCACAATCAGAGCCCTAATTGCAGATAAACTTTCATTAATTATCTTTTTCATACCTATTGTATATAATTTACGTATATGATAACACAGCAAAGCGGCACCTGACATAGTTGTCAAGCACCGCTTGCTACGTTGCGAATTATCTATTGTACCGCCAATTATTGCGCCTTCGCAATAATGGGGGGGGGGTAAAATTAAATAGTTGATTATGAGTAAGTTGCATGTGTTTTTTTTGTAGTTTTAGTACATTTCGCTGACCGGCATTAAATAGTTCAAACCGACATTATTTCTAATTGGAATAGTGTAACCCAAGCGGCGATAAAGCTGTGTGCTTTATCATAAAACGCCGCAAATTTACAATATTTTTCTTACATATCAAAATATCGAAGGCAGAAGATGCTAATTTTCTTTGTTTTGCAAAGTATAGTTGGCAAAATGGCATAATTTTGCGTTTCTACGCGCTTCCCCTTTCTTCGTATTTCAGGTGAATTTATTTGGTTGATAAATCTGTTTCCGCTTTCTTGGTTGGATTTTCGGCATACTCCTAATATTATATTTACGCGCTTATAAGGCACAAATTTGAAGCCCAAAGGAGCCGGAAAGGAGGCATTCCCTATGCATCCTAGACAATGCTAAAAAATTTGTCATGTAACTATATGTATTTCAGTGTATTACACAGAATGTAAATTCTCTCAAAAATCGCCATTTTTGCAGTTTCAATGGCACTTTTTCAGGCTTTTTTTTACAAAAATCACCTAAAAGGACAATTTTCTTGCATATGTCAAAAAAAAGCAGTAATTTTGCATCCCGATTGGCAGTTTGAGCTAAAATGAACTTAAAAAACGCTTTATATTATTAGTATATGTTTTCAGAACGAGACACCAAGGGACCTACCCTGCGTAGGGGTTCTATCGAAGTGGTATGCGGATCGATGTTCAGCGGCAAGACCGAAGAACTTATCCGTCGTATGAAACGCGCCAAGTTTGCCAAGCAGCGAGTGGAGATTTTCAAGCCCTCCATTGATGTGCGCTACAGCGAGGAGGACGTGGTCAGTCATGACCGTAATGTCATCCAGTCCACGCCGGTGGACAGCAGCCAGAATATCCTGCTGATGGCGGACGGAATAGACGTCGTCGGTATCGACGAAGCCCAGTTCTTTGATATGGGGATTGTCGATGTGTGCCGCCAGTTGGCGGACAGAGGTATCCGTGTCATCGTGGCAGGACTGGATATGGATTACAAAGGGGTGCCGTTCGGACCCATGCCTGCGTTGATGGCGGTGGCGGATGATGTGTATAAGACCCACGCTATCTGTGTCAGCTGCGGTGACCTCGCTTATGTCAGCCATCGTCTTGTGGCGTCCGAGAAACGTGTTTTGCTCGGTGAAACCGACAGTTATGAGCCCCTCTGCCGCGAGTGCTACAACAAAGCCATCGCGCTCGAGGAAAATCCTTCCTGACTCTCTCGCTTTCCGTAAAGCGAAGAAGATAACCGCCTAACGAGATATTAATTATTAATTTTTAATTATTAACTATATTAACTATCAACTTCGTTGATATCATATTGCCTCTTGCCATCCGGGATTGCTATACCTACAGTATTCCCGAGGGTATGCCGGTGCCTGTTCCGGGCACCCGTGTCATTGTGCCGTTGCTGAAGAAAGAGGTGCGCGGTGTGGTTCTGCGTCTCCATACCGAACCTGTTCCTGCGGAGTGGAATGACAAGATTCGTCCGGTTTCATCGGTGGTGGAGGGTGCTCCTCCCGTTCCGCCGGAGCAGTTGGCGTTATGGCAGTGGATGAGTGAATATTATATGTGCTCGTTGGGCGAAGTGATGGCAGCAGCACTGCCCGGAGGCTTGGACAAGCGGCTGATGAACCCGCCCAAACGCAAGCGGATGCATAGCTCCTCTTACACCGGTCCTGTAGAGAATGCCCATACACTCTCTCCTGCACAAGCGGAAAGTGCCGAATCCATCGTATCTTTTTGGAGTTCGGGAACATCCATCGTCCTCCTGCACGGAGTTACCTCCAGCGGCAAAACCGATATATATATCCATCTCATCCGGTCCCAGTTGGAGCAGGGGAGGAATGTGCTGTATCTTGTGCCGGAGATAGCGCTGACTACCCAGCTCACCAGCCGTCTGCAGCGTATCTTCGGCGACCGGCTGATAGTCTATCATAGCCGTCTGACAGATGCTGAACGCGAGGAACGGTATAAAGCGGTCAGCGACTTCAGCCCCTCCTCTTCCGGCCACGCGCCCTTTGTGGTCATAGGCGCACGGAGTGCGGTCTTTCTGCCGATACCCGATATCGGGCTTGTCATTGTGGACGAGGAGCATGACCCCAGTTACAAACAAGCGGAGCCGGCTCCCCGCTATCATGCACGGGCAGCGGCTGTCGTGTTGGCAAAGGCGCATCATGCCCGTGTACTCCTCGGCACTGCGACACCCTCGATGGAATCGTACACATTGGCGCAGAAAGGCACCTATGGCTTGGTCTCACTCTCCGAGCGTTTCGGAGGGGTGGAGCTGCCTCAGATACGGCTCATAGACCTCAAGCGGCAGTATGCGCGAAAAGAGATGTACGGACATTTCTCCGACCCGCTGGTGGAGCATATACGGCAGTGCTTGGCGGACCATAAACAGGTCATTCTCTTCCAGAACCGCAGAGGCTATGCGCCGCAGCTGCAATGCACCGGATGCGGGCAGCCGCCAAGATGCGTGCAGTGTGATGTGCCGATGACGCTTCATCTGCGTCCACGGGAACTGAGGTGCCACTACTGCGGTTATCATATGCCTGTGCCTGCCGTGTGTCCGCATTGCGGCGGGGAGATGAAGGCGGTCGGCTTCGGCACCGAACGTATAGAGGATGAGATACAGTCGCTCTTCCCTGCGGCACGGGTGCTGCGTATGGATTTGGACACAACGCGCAGCAGGTCAGCCTATGAAGATATCATCAACGCCTTTGCCAATCATGAATGCGACATCCTCGTCGGTACGCAGATGGTCACCAAGGGACTGCATTTCGATGATGTGCGTCTGGTGGCGGTGCTCAATGCCGACCCGCTCTTCAACCAGCCGGATTTCCGTGCCTATGAACGGGCTTACCAGATGCTGGAGCAGGTGGCTGGCAGGGCGGGACGCAAAGGCGCGAAAGGCGAAGTATGGATTCAGACTTTCGACCCCTCCAATGCGGTCCTGCAGTTTGTCCGGCAGCATGATTACGAAGGACTCTACCGCCAGCAGATTGAGGAGCGCCGGCTCTTCAACTATCCTCCGTTTTATCGGGTTATCCGCCTCCAGATGCGGGACCATAACAGCGCCAGAGTGGAGGCTTTTGCCGCACAGCTGCAGGCACACCTCACGCAGATCTTCGGACCCCGCACTTCGGCGGTCATCATCCCCTCTGTTGAGCGCGTACAAGCGTACACCCTGCGCGAACTCACACTCCGTATCGAGCAGGGCGCAAACATGGCGGAAGCCAAACGCAGACTGAGAGAGGCTATAGACTGTATATCCTCGGTTTCATCGAATAAAAATGTCAAAATTATCATAGATATAGATCCGCAATAATATGATACAGGAAGAAAAACGCCGTGTGGCATATATCAATGAAATGATAGAAAGCGGCCGCGCCGCAGAGCTGGTGGCGGAGGGTGAAGCCTACCATGCCGCGCAACTGTCGCATATAGCGCAAGCGATATGTTCGCGCGCAGAGACACGTGTGGTGCTCATTGCCGGACCCTCATCCAGCGGCAAGACGAGTACGTCGCACCGTCTCTGTCTGGAGCTGCTGGCGCATGAGCGGCAGCCTGTGGCGCTCTCGCTGGATAACTGGTATGTGGACGGCTCCCTCACACCGCGCGACGAGAACGGGCAGAAGGACTATGAATCGGTCTATGCCATCGATTTGGCACAGCTGGAGAGTGACCTCAAGGCGCTGATTGCCGGCAAGGAGATAGCCCTGCCTACTTTCAATTTCACGGAAGAGAAACGCGAATACTTGGGTGACACGCTGCGGCTGGAGGAAAACGCCATCATGGTCATTGAGGGTATTCATGCGCTCAATCCTATTCTTACGGAGCATATCGATGCCGCCTGCAAATTCAAGGTATATGCCGCTCCGATGAGTCCCGTCTCTCTGGACGGCGAGACATGGATTCCCACCTATGTACACCGCCTTCTGCGCCGGATGAGCCGTGACCTCCGCACACGCGGCAAGTCTCCGCAGACAACGATTGCCTCATGGCTGTCGGTCAGAGAGGGCGAGAAGAAATGGATAGAACCCTTCCGTTCGGAAGCCGATATGGAGTTCGACACCTCCATGACATACGAACTGCCTGCCATCCGTTATACGGTGGAAACGGCGCTGCAGACGGTGCCTGCCGTGGCGGAGGAATACAAGGTGGCGGAGCAGCTGCTGTATTACCTCTCTTTCTTCGAGGGGCTTGAGGCTTCTTTCATTCCCAGAACATCTATTTTGCGCGAATTCATCGGTGGAAGTCAGTTCAATGTAGGGTGATATGGCATCGGTTCTGACAGAGGCATTTCTGGATTTGTTTTATCCCCATACCTGTCCGATGTGCGGACAGTATATAGAGGACAATGCCCCAGCCGTTCCTCAGCGCGAACGCATTCTCTGCGGTGACTGCCTGCACGCTCTGCCGCGTACGGAGCAGGCGTTGATTCAGGACAACGACACGGAGATGACCCTCTGGGGTTCTGCCAGATCCCGTGCTGCGGCAAAGAAAGTGCTACATCTGGACCATGCCGCCGCGTTTCTTTTCTTCGAGAAAGAACATCCGGTGCAGGATATGATTCATGCCATGAAATATGCTGAACGCCCGGAGATTGGTTTTTATCTCGGCAAGCAGGCGGCAATAGAGTTTCAATACACCGGTTTCTTCGATGGAATCGATGTAATCATGCCTGTCCCCCTTCACCCGAAGCGTCTGAGAGAACGCGGTTATAACCAGTCGGAGTATATTGCTGCCGGGTTAAGCCGTATAACGGGTATTCCGATTGACACCACCCATCTCACGCGTATCAAAAACACACCCAAGCAGGCGTTGCAGCGTGGAGAACAACGCAAGCAGAATGTCTCGGGTGCCTTTGCTGTCAACCATCCCGAGCAGATGTACCACAAACATATCCTCTTGGTGGATGACCTTCTTACTACCGGTGAAACCGTGCGTTCCTGCCTCTCTGCCATGCGTCTTTTCCGGGGTGCTGTCTTCAGCGTTTTTGCACTCTGCAAGGCGCGGTGAGAAGAAAAAACACAATTTTATTTGCATATATAAAAAAAAAGTAGTATCTTTGCAAGCCAAATTGTGAATTATACCTGAAAATCGTACCTTATAAATAATATGGTTCATCATTTTGATTTCTTGATTATCGGTGGCGGAGTAGCCGGCATGAGTTTTGCGCTTAAGGTAGCGCGCTCGGAGAAATACCGCATTGCGTTGTGCTGTAAGACAACGCTGGAGGAAGCCAATACGGCAAAGGCGCAGGGAGGTATAGCCTCTGTGACCAATCTGCTGGTGGACGATTTTGACAAACATATCCATGATACCATGGTGGCTGGCGACTGGCTCAGTGACCCAGCTGCCGTAGAGCAGGTGGTGCGCAATGCTCCCCGGGGCATTGAAGAACTCGTCCGGTGGGGCGTTAATTTCGACAAGAACGAAGATGGCGCTTTCGACCTCCACCGTGAGGGCGGACACTCCGAGTTCCGTATCCTGCACCATGCCGATGACACCGGCGCGGAGATCCAGCGAGGACTGATGGAAGCCGTCCGCCATAACCCCTATATCGAGGTGCTGGAAAACCATTTTGCGGTGGAAATCATCACCCAGCACCACCTCGGTGTACGCGTCACCCGCCGTACGCCGGACATAGAGTGCTATGGCGCCTATATCCTCGACCCCGACACGCAGAAGATAGACACCTATCTCAGCCGTATCACCCTTATGGCTACCGGAGGTACGGGAGCCGTCTATGCCACCACGACCAATCCTGAGATAGCTACCGGCGACGGCATCGCAATGGTTTATCGCGCCAAAGGAATGGTCAAAGATATGGAGTTTGTCCAGTTTCATCCGACGAGCCTCTTCAACCCCCGCGAGACACACCCTGCATACCTCATCACAGAGGCGATGCGCGGCTATGGAGGTATCCTCCGGCTGCCCAACGGCGAGGAGTTCATGCAGAAATACGACCCGCGTCTGAGCCTCGCCCCGCGAGACATCGTTGCGCGCGCAATAGATAATGAGATGAAGATTCATGCCATTGACCATGTCTGTCTTGATGTGACGCATAAAGACCCGGAGGAGACAAAACATCATTTCCCCAATATATACGCCAAATGTCTTTCCATAGGCATTGATATCACCAAGGATTATATTCCTGTGGCACCTTGTGCGCATTACATGTGCGGAGGTATCAAGGTGGACTTGGACGGGCAATCGTCTATCCGCCGGCTCTATGCCGTGGGCGAGTGCTCCTGCACCGGACTGCATGGCGGAAACCGTCTCGCGTCCAACTCCCTCATCGAGGCGGTAGTCTATGCTGATGCCGCCGCCAAACACAGCCTCAGTGTGATAGAAAACTACGATTTCAACGAGCAGATTCCGGCTTGGAATGACGAGGGCACCCTCAGTAATGAAGAGCGTGTACTTATCGCACAGGATGTCAAAGAGGTGGGACAGATCATGTCCACCTATGTGGGTATTGTCCGTTCGGACCTCCGCCTCAGGCGTGCATGGGAACGGCTTGACCTTCTCTATGAGGAGACAGAAGACCTCTTCAAACGTGTCAAGGCTACCAAGGACATCTGCGAGTTAAGAAATATGATTAATGTCGGCTACCTGATTACGCGCCAGGCCCTTGAACGCAAAGAAAGCCGGGGACTGCATTATTCCATCGACTATCCCAAGAAAGAATCCGACCATCCGCAGGAAGTATGGTAACCCAAATATGAGGAAACCGGCAATGTCATAACCATGAAACATGATAAAGAAGGATAAACATATTATCCGTTTTTTTCTTATCCTATGTGCTCTGCTCTGTTCGGCAGTCCGTCTCTCTGCGCGCATGTACCAAAGCGGAGAAAAAGTATATGTCAACGCCGTTCAAAATGACGGTTTGGGCGATTGGTCCCAAGCAAATGCCAAACTCTTCCTCTATTTCTATCAATCTACAAATAGTTCCAATAGCGAATGGGTCGAACTCTCCCGAGTAGGGACAAGTAATGTGTTCGAAGGCACACTCGTACCTAATAACCCGTGGTACGACCGTGTTTCTGTGATACGCAAAGGACCTGAAGGGACAGCAGGCAATTGGAATAACAGGTGGAATCAATCCTGTGACATTATTATTCCTGACAATGATCGTAATTGTAACCTGCTCTACGAGTTTTATAAGAAAGACAACCTTAGTGACAATTGCGGCAATAAATCTTATTTATGGTTCTACCATCCGATAGAAGATCCGACCTCTGAGTCTGCAAGTAAAATAGACCAAGCCGACAAGGAGGTGATAGAAGTATGTACCCAATCGGTTGGTGACCCGTTCTCGCTACAGCCTCGTCTTAAAGAAACGAATGATAATTATGATTATGATCAGAAACACACATGGTTCAAATGGGACGGTAGCAAGTGGCAAGAAATTGCAAATGCACAGGACAAATGGGGATTTGACGGTTCCGGCGGTTTGAACGAAACAATCGGTGCTGAAGGCAGCCGCACCTATTATTTCCTTTCCTCACAAGACCATGCCAAACAGCGGTTCATTGAGATTTCCGTAACCAAAGACTGCTCACCGACATGCGAGATTACGGATTTCGGCGTGGTGACATCAAGTGTCAATGTCCATGACAGTACCTATTCGTTGGATGGTGTAGTGGCTTTTGGAGAAGCTATGGACAAAACACTACGCATCAGTGTTACAGATGCCAAAGGTGAGCATTATGTAGATTACAACAATCCGAAAACTCCGTTTATATTCAGTCTTCCGAACCTGTATGCGGACGGAGCGGACGATGTAGTAGCCACTGCAAGTTTTTTAGGCAGCGATTGCTCTCGCACTTCAGATCCATACACGGCTCCCAATGCTATTGAGGGTATCAATACCCAAACTTTTAACATTACGCACAATGAGACAGTCACTCTCACCCCCTCCACGAACGGAGAGAATGGATTTAAATGGCATGACGATAAAATAACAGCGCATGAGCCCATCACTCCTGCATTCTGTTTTGACACCACACTTATCTACACTTATTATGAGTATGAGCCTGCGCCTACAGCAGCGGGTAACCTGATTGAAGACGGAGACTTTTCTACAACTGATGAAAGTTTTTATGGCACAATCAACAGAAGCAATACGATTTCCGGTTCTGCCATTAGTAACTACAACTTTTGGGGCAAGGATGTACACAACGAAAGCAATTTTTACAACGTATTCAAGGATGGTGACAACAGTTTGTTCGGCGGTTTCTCGATTGTTACCAATGCTAATGATTTCTGGAAACGCTTCACGGACAAGATAGACCCCAAAGCAGGCACCCATTATGCTTTGTTTGATGCGGATAATAGCGGCTCACGTAAAGCGTGGTTTATTGATACAGGCAAAAGCAGTAAGTTGAAGTTAGCCAAGGGAACCAACTATATGTTCTCTTTCTGGGTAGCCAACATCAATAACTACGGTGAGATGAACAATGCCGCTATTCTGCAATTCGCTATCCGCTATAAACAAAACGGCGCATGGAGTGAAGAAGAACTATTAGGTAATCCTATTGACCTGAACAACTATATGGATAATATCTGGCACCAGAACTCCCACGTATATACTTCTCCCGTGGATGCCGATGAGGTGGAGATTATGGTGCGAGACCTCAATACAAGTAATAACCCGGGAGGTAATGACTTTGCGCTGGACGACATACAGTTCCAAGCCATCTCTGTCCATTCACAAGCTATCAAACACTGCGAGCGTTTTGTTGTGAATATAGAAGAACCCAAAGTCACCGTCGAAAAGCCGGTTATAAGCATCACTAATCCGAAATGCGGCGAGACAGAATTTTCGATGGAGGTGAAGGTGAGCTACTCGGAACTGAACAATAAGTATCCTGTTTTTCTGCAACTGACAGACGATGTATATGGCGAGATTTTTACCACTCCCATTGAAATCAAACCAGCTGTTAACCCGAAGGAGATTACACTCACGCTTCCGGCTTCCACATACACGATGCTGAAAGCAGATGGTGCGGAGCACACGCTGACCGCCCGGATTATCCGCGAAGATTGTCATAAAGCAGACAAGGGTGGAGAGAACAGCACAATATACACCGCTCCGGGCGTACCGAAATTAGAGGTGTCTGAGCCAGTCGTTCCCACCCCGGATTGCGACCAGACGACATTCAGTCTTGAAGTTCCAGTAAAATATGCTTATCTAAAGGGTAGCAAGCTGGAGTTTTATTGGGACGGAGTTCTGCATTCGGAAGCAACCATAACAGGCATTACTTATGGGGCACCCATAGCAACTCCCATTCTAACCAAACTGACCAATCTTACCTATGATGGCAACCCCCACACCCTTGAGATCCGCTCTGATAACACAGAGTTTGACTGTCAAGTAGAGTTCAAAGATATCAAAGTACCTTTCTCTCCGCATATATATGATTATAGTGCTACACCGGCACAGATGGACTGTGATATAAAAGAGTATGAAATAGCCGTAGATTTCTTTGTTACCAACGGACAAGGCAAGAAGGTGACGGTTCAAGGCAAGGGACAAACAAAGCCTATTGATGCAGTTGATGGAAAAAATACAGTTACATTCGAAGGCATAGAAACCGACACAGAGGAAGACTTCTTTGAGATTTGGTTCGCGGATGCCGACATCGAATGTAAAAAGAAAGTCTCTTACAAGGAGCCTGTGACGCCGCATATAGAAATCACTCAAGGACCTGCTTTTGACAATCCGGATTGCAACAAGACCACATACTCCGTTAAATTTGATGTCTCTTACATAAACCAGAACGGCAAACTATACGCGTGGATAGACGACGAAAGCACCAAGAAGGAGTTCATTTATAAAGAAAACCAACTCGAGGAAGATAAAGTAACTATCGCACTGCAGGAAATCCCCGGTGACGGACTCGAACACACATTCCATGTCCGGTTTGACGGAGATCACGGTTGTGAACTATCACCCAAAACATACAAGGCTCCATTTACTCCGACAATAACAGAGGTCAATATTAATCGAAACGAGATGAAATGTGGCGAGACGACATTTAAAGTGACAGTTGCAGCTACGTTGTCTGAAAATGCTATCGGCAGAAAACTCTTCATAACGGGCGATACGGGAACAGAACCAACCACATATGACATCATAGCAACGAAATTCAGCCATGAGTTTACTGTCAACAGATCCGAGGCTACCGGAATCTTCCACATCTATTTTGAGGATGCAGAAAACTGCGCAAGTCAGAAAACAAAGGAGTACACATATATACCACCGAAAGTTCCGGAACTCTCCGTCAACACTGTGATTATCCCAGAGCCGAAATGCGACCAAACAACCTTCGACTTGGAGATTTCCGGCTCCTACACTTATCTGCACGGTTCGGAATTACAGTTCCTTTGGGATGGCGCTATAAAAGCGAAAAAAGAAATAACTCCCTTATCCGATGACAACACTATATCAATAAGGCTGGAAGGGCTTGCATACGATGGAGCCAATAATCATATTCTGAAAGTTCAGAGCAATGATACGGAATTTGATATATGTCCCTTCGAACAAAAAGATATTGAAGAGCCTTTCTCACCGGCCATAACATCCACTGTTGCAGAAATTCAACCATACGAATGCGGCAAGGATAGCTACCAAGTAAAAGTGACGGTTGAATATACTAATGCGCAAGACCATGACCTTATTATTACTGACGAGGCAGGGTACGAGAAGACGCTGAAAGCCACGGACGCGGAATATACCGCCACTTCCGCATCATGGATTTTTGATTTGCCATGGGAGAATCCTGTTACGGAACATACGTTCAAAGCCTATTTTGAAGGAGCAAAAGAATGTAAGGACAACGAAAAACATAAGGCTACATATACCGCTCCTGCAAAACCAGTGCTCATCGGCGATACCACGGCATACTACTGCCATGATGGTGCATTCAATTGGCATGGAAAAGTCTACACGGTTGCAGATATGCCAATTGAGTACACGTACAAATCTAAAGTCTATCCGGATTGTGACAGTGTAGTGACACTCACGCTTATCGAACACCCGGAATTGAGAGGCGATACCACGGCATACTACTGCCATGATGGTGCATTCAATTGGCATGGAAAAGCCTACACGGTTGCAGATATGCCAATTGAGTACACGTACAAATCTAAAGTCTACCCGGATTGTGACAGTGTAGTGACACTCACGCTTATCGAACACCCGGAATTGAGAGGCGATACCACGGCATACTACTGCCATGATGGTGCATTCAATTGGCATGGAAAAGCCTACA
>JAFSLP010000063.1 GCA_017448345.1 Paludibacteraceae bacterium
ATCTGGCGCTCACGGTCTATGTTAGTATCAACGCCCACCTCAAAAGCGAGTTCAAACTGACGTACGGCAAAATGGGTCCGACGGAGTTCCGGCTCATCATCATTATTGCCAATATCCTGCTGATGTACATACCGGCACTGACTGCTTACAAAGGCTCCTTTGAGTGGTTCGGCGAAACAATCCATTATGGTACGTTGGATATTATCGGCATAGGCATTCTGGCTATTCTCTGTGTCTTCTATTTCGTCAGTTTCTTCAAGGACCTGCACTGGTTCGCTCAGAAAGATCCGTTAATCAAACATCCGAAAGATGAGCAAAAGTAAAATCAAAGAACTGGTGAACCGCTATTTGCGATTTGCTGCCTCTACACTGGCGGGAACGGCGATAGACATGTTAGTCTTGTGGCTTTGTTCGGACTACCTGTTCAAAGGCTATTACTGGGGCGAGTACCTGCTTTCGCCGTTCATCTCGTTCGAGTGCGCCGTGCTGGTCAATTTTGCATTGGCATACTTTGCTGTCTGGAAAGACCGCATCTCTGCGCGCAACCTCCGCTCTTTCTTCCGCCATTACGCAGGGTATAACCTCTCCTGTACCGGTACTTTCCTGCTCAAGATGGTTGTTCTGTTGTTCATTGAACGCTCTTCCGGCGGTTGGGATGTACTGATATGCAATATCTTGGCACTCTGCGTATCCGGCATACTGAATTTTGCTCTAAACGAAATGCTTGTGTTCAAAAGGAAAAAGGCAGTTGAGTAATCACTTTGCTGTATTCCCTTTTGTGTTTTCTGTGGAAGAACAAAAGTTGTGTATTTGGTAAAATAATTGTTCTTCTCTATTATCATTGCGCCGCATGGTTTTACCCGTGCGGCGTTTTTTTATACCCTTTCCACGTCTCCCGCCATAGTGATTCTTCTGTTGTGCCGACTGCCAGTCGGCTTCTTTCTTCTCCGACTGCGTCCGGCATGCTTCTTTCTTCTTTCGTCAATTGTCCCGCATGGTATGCGGGGTGTTCTTTTTCGGTGCTTGCGGTGTAGCGGATTACCGCAATATGTGCTACTAAAAAATGCGAGTTTTGGGTACTTGTGTACGTGTCCAAAAAGCAGTAATTTTGCAGCGTGAAAAATTGAATATAAATTCTACTATTATGCGCAAATGTTGTATCTTTTTGATGCTCCTTTTTGCTTCTGTAATGGTACAGGCAAAAGGCAACGGTATTTCTTCTGAGATCTTCAAAAACGGGAAAGTGAAGTACGAGAAATCGACCAACACCTTGGTGTTAGAGGATGGATTTATGTTCAGCCTCGGTAAGGGTTTGGTGGTCTTCGAGACCGGCAAGGACCTTCATATCCTGCTCAAAGGGAATGCAGAATTCAAGGCTGCGTTGGTATTCAAGGACAATTTGATCATCGAGGCAGCACAACCGGCTAAACGTGTGCGTATCACTCCTGAAGTGCAGAAATAATGAAGCGTCTCTTATCCTTTGTGCTTTGCTCCGTGTTTCTTGTTACGGCAAAGGCGGAGCTGATCATCCCTCGCGATTCGGTGCCGGAGAATCATCTGGCGTGGTTCGGTCTGCGCGGAGCGGTACAGGAGGTGACGGAGCATGACTATAACAACTACGGCAAGAAGATCTGGCGGTTCGACACCCGCGGGCGGCTGACGGAATACTACGAATATACGCATCCTTTCTTCGAGAACGGAGGTTGTGTCTTCGGGCTCTGGGCGCATTACCGCTACGCTTACGACGAGCAAGGAAAAATCATCTTCGAGGAGACCTACAACGCCGATTATAACACTGTGGATGAATGGGCGGATATAACGCTCGAGCTCTTTCCTCCCCAATACAAGGGGGCGGATTTCCGGGACAAAGCAGAGAAAGAGCACGGCGACACGACGTTCTGTTATAATCAATGGACGCCGGACGGCGAGACGAGCAATTATTTCGGTATTCGGTATGACCGTAAGGGTAACTGGTTCGAGATGGTCCATACGAGTGAGGATGGCTATACGTGCGCGAGCGTGATTGTGCGTGAAATAAAATATTATAAGGATATAGCGCTCTTCGATCTGCCGGTAGGCGTGAAGGCGGTCAGCCATCAATGGAAGTCCGACGGACGAAAATGGGGCAACCGCTACGAGTTCGACCGGGAAGGTAACATGACCTCTTTCCGATCATGGGTGGATGAAGAGGCGCTGTACGAATGGACTCCCGCAGACGAAGAGTTAGGCTCCGATTTCATAGTGCCCGAAGCCAACGACAAGGCGCGCGAAGTGGAGTACTGGCCCACCGCAGTTTTGGGCGAACTGAAGGCGCTACCGGCGGGTGTCCAAGAGAAAGACGCTTTCTATCTCTGCTTCGACTATATGGGCTACGCCTTCGAGGGCAACCTCTATCCTTTGCACGACGGATGGTGGATTGTGATGAGCCATTGGTGCATGGATGAAGACCTGACGATGTATCTGGACGAAGAGGACGAGAACGGCGAGCCTATCCCTGCCGCTTCGCGTTACAAAGACCCCTTTGCCGGCATGCGCTATCCGATCATCAAGACCGATTCGGTCAGTTTCATCTCCCGTAACTACGGCGGACAGACCATCAAACTGTACAAAGAGTCCGAGGGCAAGAAAGTATGGGACAGGCTGAAAGTCTCCTGCCATCTGGACGTCCTCGATGCCGATCCCAAGACGCGCCGAGTCCTATGCCGAACCAACCCGAATCACTGGGACTGGGAAGAGTCCCCGCAGTACTACGCCGTCTATGGTTGGATGGACGAGGAGTGGATCTGCGCTAACCTTTTAACCACTTGCCCATGATAACCATTCTATGGATCATAGTAATCATCGCGGCGGTGCTCTGGTATCGCGAAAGCAAGAAGGGGAAAGTCTCTCCTCAGCCTCAACCCGAGCCAAAGCCAGCAAAAAAGGAACAGGCTAAGCCGAAACCTGCGCCGAATACGGAAGCAAAGAAACCCTCCAACGTCATTTGGGAGGATAGTTGTCGCCGCTTGTCGTTTGAGCCGGACGGGTTGTCGATGACCTATAACGGCAAGAACTATCGCTTCTCCGGTGACGGTCACGAACCGATGGCAATCATATTACACAAAGGGGAGGCGGTGGCGTATATCCATAACTCGTTTGATATAGAGTATGAGTGTGAGCAGTTCCGCAAGAATCCGAACTATCGGTGCAGCACAATCACCGGTCGGAAGCATGACGCGAAGCATTTCTGCTTGCTTCTTACTATCGCTATTGACGATGGCTACGATTGGCAGATAGATGAGTTGGAAAGCAAGGTGGATGAGTTGACACGCTATGAGACGCGCGAAATATGGTATCGCGAAAGCGGCATTGAGTTCGGCAGGTACGGCGAGGAGGAAGGCGGCAGAGAGGAACACCACTACGAGCACGAGATACTATATATGATTGTCGATGGTCATAAATACCACCTCAACGACAATGTGAACGAGCCGGACGCACTCTACCTGTTCTGGCCGGGCGGTTACGGACGCAAACAAGCTGTCCTGCGTATCCATGGCACCAACGGTGCTGTCCTTGCCGCCTATGCCGATGACTGGAAGAGCGGAAATACCTTCACACCTTTCGGGCATCCCTGCGACACCAAGACCTTCTGCGAGATGATGGCGTACGCCCTCCGATCCGGCAAGAAAGACTTCAACCTCCAAGAACTCGAAAAAGCCTTTGACCCATCCGCCGAAGGCGAGACGCTTCATATGGTTTATACCCGCGAAAGTGTCTGCGCGGCGGATGATTATATCAACAAGAGTTTGAATATCGAATGGGCGGATTTTGCAACACTCGAAGACCTTGTGAGTTATATCAACAACTATCACGAGGACGGCGGTTTTGCTGCCATCCCTTATACCGGCGGAGATGCCAAATGGCGTATCCTGTCCGGAGATACGCCACTTGCGGAAGTGGGCGATGACGGACGGATTATCTCCTTCTGCGGCAATGACCCGCGCACTCCTCTCAGCCGACTCAAACCCACGAAACTACGTGGTGAACGACTATAAAATGGGCTACCGCGGTAAGGAACTCGTGTACGCAAAACGGGAATACTAAGCGATGAACAAACTCCTCACATATCTCCTGCCGGTAGCCATCGTCATCGTGGCGGTGTTGCTGTATCTCTTCATTCCCGCCATCAACGAATGGGTGCTCCGGATGTCACGAGGCTGGCAAGGTGCCCTCTGGCTTGTCGGAATGAGTGTCGCGCTGGCACTCTATTATGCCTTGCTGATGGGGTTCCGTGGACGGGCATTGGGCTATGCCATTGCGGTTATCCTCTTTACCGCCGTATGTATCTGGCTTCTGGCTAACTGGGAGTGGTTCACCGCGATGTTGGAAGCGCACCTCGGTGTCTGGGGCATGACAGGAATCCTTCTCGTCCTCATCATCATCGTGGCTCTCTGTATGTGGATTTTATTCTGAATATTACTACTGTTGCGATATTTTAAGTTTTTTATGATGTTAAGCGCATTATATAGTCATTCATCATTCCATCATTCAGCTCGCTTTGCGAGCGGCTCAATCCATCATTCCATCATTCCATCAATCCATCATTCATCAATCCATCATTCATCAATCCATCATTCATCAATCCATCATTCATCAATCCATCATTCATCATTCCATCATTATTATCTCTTGATTTCCAGCGGTAACCATTGTTACGTTATTGGCATTTTATTGGGTGATTATTGGGTGGTTATTGGGTGATTATTGGGTTATTATTGGATTACTATAGGGTTAGTCGGCTATCCACAAGCGTACCATAGTATAACCTCAGTATGACAGCGGTATGAAAAATGCGAGTTTTGGGTACTTGTGCACGTCATGGAAAAGCAGTACCTTTGCACCGTCAAAACAATACTGCTTTATAAGCCTACCGGTGTGCCGGTTAACCAATAAGCCCAACTCATAATAAGCAATAAACACAATCATCTAAAAACAATACCATTATGAAACGATTTTTCCATTTCTTTGCAGCGTGCGCGCTGTTGTTAACCATTGGTGTGTCATCTATATCTGCACAGGCACAAGCAGAGATAGTTGTTGAACATGTCAAAATCGGCGACTTGTACTACAAACTTACCGCGGGCGAGACACCCGCGTCCCAAGTGACGGTGCGGGCGAGGATGACCGCGCTCCAAGTGGCTTTCGACTTTTGACTAACTTCCGCCTAATATTAACTAAACACAATAGAATCATGAAAAAGTTTTTGAAGATTTATGCAGCCGTGTTGCTGCTGCTATTCGTCGGCATACCACAGGCGTATGCCGATATCGAAAGCAAGTTTATCAATGCCGACATTGATGATGCGAAGATTGGCGAACTCTACTACGAGCTCAACACCAAAACCCACAAGGCAGCGGTGGTGTGCAAGAATAGTGTTGGCAACAATTACGGCACCTCCATTGATGTGCCTTCAACCGTCAAATTCCTAAATCCCGCCAATTACTACCAAGAGGAGGAGTTTACGGTAGTTGAGATAGCAAGGCATGCGTTTCATTGCCCTTCCAATGGTGATCAAGTTACGCATCTGTCTATACCTTCTACTGTCGTTTATCTTGGACAAAATATTCTATACAAAAATCTTTCGATATGTGAAAAATACGGAGGTTCATATTATTTCGACAACTGCTTGGTTTGCACTGAAGGCAGTACAGATCATGCATTACGAATCCGTCCCGGTACACGGATAATATCCGAACGGTGTATTGATGACTTTTCTGGTGGCAGATATGTCAGTAGCCTCTATTTTCCTGAAGGCAAGATCACACTTTGCGGAAACATAAACTGGAGTAGTTATCACCCATTGCGGTTTATCGAACTATGGGGAACAGAAATAGACGGTTCTTTTTACGAAAATGAAGGCGTTTTAACCATTAACAACTATAGTGGCAAGATAGACTATAGTGAGGCAACCTACAAGTCGCTTAATGTGATGCATATAACGCGAGATGTGGCTTCGTTGCATCCTGCGAAGAAGTGGGGTGACAAGGTGGAGACGTTCCGCTTTAAGGTGGATGATATTTACTACGAACTGCTCAACAAGGACGAAGCCGTGGTGGTGCACGACGATTCGTACTCGTCGTTGGGCAAGGTCGTCATCCCCGAGAAGGTGACCTATAATAAGCATACCTTCAAAGTGACAACCATCGACCCTGAAGCGTTTGCCGGTACCAACATCACCTCTGTGACGCTGCCGGGAACGATAAAAACCATCGGTCAGGGTGCTTTCTCCGGCTGCAAGAAACTCACGGAAGTGAACTTCGCCGATGAGATAAACGCCATAGGCAAACAGGCGTTTATGGGTTGCACCGCGCTGAAGGAACTTCATCTCAATCAAGTTGCCAATATCGCTTCGGAGACATTCAAGGGCTGCACGACATTGACAACACTCTTCAGCAACTACCAAGGTATCATCAACGCGCACAGCCTCGCTTTCGACGGACTGAACAAAGGCAACATCACCGTGCAGGTGGCAAGCAGTTTGGTCAGCAAATACAAGGCTGATGCTTTCTGGAAGGACTTTAACATTGCCTCCAACCGCTACAAGGTGGACGGTCTGTGGTACGAAATCGGGTCAACCACTGCCAAGTTGGTGAAGGAGAAAGGGGGCGAAGGCAACTATGCGGAATTGACGGGAACGATTACCATACCTAAAGACATCGCTGTCGAGGGCAAGTACTACACCGTTACGTTGATAGAGACGGGTGCGTTGCAGTGGGCTCCGATGACGAAAGTGGATCTACGCGCAGAAGTGAAGGTCGTTCCCGAAGGCTTCTGCTTCGCAGCAAGTAATCTGGAAGAGATAACTCTGCCGGAGAGCGTGGTCAAGATAGGGGACAATGCCTTCAACTCGTGCGCGAAACTAAAGAAAACGAAAGATGCCGCCGGCAATGCATTACAGTTGTATTTTTGCCCCAAACTCCTTTCCATAGGCAATGATGCCTTTAACGGAACGGCTTTTGAAACCGTATGGTTTCCATTGAGCCTTACCACGATAGGCGAGGGAGCGTTTGCGTATTGCAAGGAACTGACGAAGGTATATATTCAGGAGAATGTCAGCACTATCGGCAAGTATGCCTTCCAGAACTGCACGAAGTTGGAATATATGCGAAACTACGCCCTCGCACCGCAGCCCTTCACTACGGATATGCTCTACGGCGTGGACAAGGACAAGTTGGAGATAGAGGTGCAATACGGTGCGCTGAATGCATTCAAGACTGCTGACGGATGGAAAGACTACAAGTTTACCGCCATACCTGAAGCTTATTACTTCTACGACGAAGAAGACAATTTCATAGGCTCTCTGTGGTTCTGGATAGATATGGTGACGCATACGGCTACTCTGACCAAGGACTTCGATGCAGAAAGTCCGACGAAGAACTATGCGGCATTCGAGGGCGCGACAATAGAGATTCCCGAGAAGTTAATATATGGGTCGGCAATATACGGCTCCCAAGAAATCACCGTTACCGGCATAGACAATAATGCATTCTGGTACGCCCCGATAAAGAAAATCATTTTGCCGGAGACAGTTAAAAAGATTGATTCGGGTGCGTTCTACTATACTGCTGTTGAGGAAGTTCAGCTACCGGAAAATGTTGCCTCATTCGGGGAGTTTGTCTTCTGCGAGTGTTCCAAACTAAAGAGCGTCAATCTTCCGACGAATCTCAGCGTTCTCCCCGCATGGACATTCCAAAGATGTCCGTTATTGGAGCATATAGTTTTGCCCGATGGCTTGCAAGAGATAGGTGCTTTAGCTTTTGATGATGCAGGAATCCGTTCAATCACCATTCCCGATAATGTGACCAAAATTGGTGACAAAGCATTCCGGAATTGCACAAGTCTGTATGAAATATATAACCTTGCAAGCACTCCGCAGACGATTACATCCAACGTGTTTGAGGGTTTGACCCTGAAGGACATCAACCTCTATGTACTGCCCGGCTGCAAGGAGAAATACGAGGCAGCGGAGGTATGGAAGGAATTCAACATAAAGGAGATGAGTGTGGAGGTTGACGGACTGAGCTACCGCATCAACCCTGCTGCCAAGACCGCGCAGGTAACATACGATGATATTGTGAACACCTACAAGTCGCTGAGCGGCAAGGTGACCGTGCCCGCAAGTATCACTTTCAAGGGCGAGAGTTACGCCGTGACAGGAGTATTCAACTATGCCTTCAGCGGCAACACCACCATCACGGAGATAGTGCTGCCCGAAGGACTGAAGACCATCGGCTGGGACTGCTTCGACAAGATGACCAAGCTGACCAAACTCAATATCCCGTCAACGGTGGAGAGTGTCGATCGTTTCGGCACCAACGGCATCTCCTCCAACGACTACAACTACAAGAACGGTCTGCTGATTATCGACAACTGCCTGCTTGCGGCCCAAACAACTTTGGATTATATCGTCCATGTGCCCGACGGCACACGCCTGATTGCCGGCTCTGCATTCCAGAACTGCAAGGAGATAATAGAAGTCAATGTTCCTGCATCCGTCAAGACTATAGGAAGCAGTGCTTTCTCCGGCTGCAAGAAACTCGGCAAGGTAACGTTTCCTGAGGGCCTGCAGAAGATCAGCGAGCGTATGTTCTTCGGCTGCGAGTATCTCGACGAACTCACCCTGCCGGAGAGCATAGAGGAGATAGGGGAGTTTGCATTCGGCTACAACTGCAACCGTATTGAGGAGGTATATCTGCCCGCCAATGTGCGCAAGATAGGCAAGATGGCATTCCAAACTTCGGCTATCAAACAGCTGTGGCTGCCCGCCGGCATACAGGAGATAGGCAACACCGCCTTCGCCTTCCTTGACCTGCTTGAGGATGTCTATTGCTATGCGCCCGACCCCGCCGCCATCACGCTCGGCACGAATGTGTTCCAAGGTGTGGCATCCGGCGCGAAACTGCATGTGCCTTACGGCAGTCTCGGACTGTATGCTGCGGCAGAGCAGTGGAAAGACTTCACATTGGTGGAGATGCCCGCCTGCATCGACGGCTTCTATTATATCCTCGACAAGGTGAACCATACCGCCACCGTGACCTACGAAGCGGTAAGAAGCGACGACTGGAACTCGTCACTGAAAAACTACGGCAAGCTCAGCACGCAGTCGTGGACCATACCCGCAAAGGTGGCATCGGACGGCGAGGTATATGACGTTACGGGTATAGGCGACAAGGCATTCTACCAGACAAATGTGGCTATAGTTGTATTGCCGGAAGGCCTTAAGAGCATAGGCGATAACGCTTTTGCTGACACATACGAGCATTACGTGAGTCTGACAGCGGTAGTCCTGCCTTCCACGCTGACGAGCATCGGCAAATTCGCTTTCTATAACCAGCGTAACCTACGTGAGATTTACAACTACGCCGCCACACCGCAGGATATAAGCGGCAAAGGCGTGTTCAGCGACGGAACATACGGCACTATCGACAAATCGAAGATAACACTCCGGGTGCCCTACGGCTGCTCGGGTGCCTACAAGGCTGCGGACGAATGGAAAGACTTCACTATAGTGGAGATGCCTGTTTGCATCGACGGTGTTTATTATACCATAGATTCGGAGAACGGTACGGCAAGCGTTACTTATCAATACTTCGATGACGTGCGCAACTATGCCGACCTGCGCCGTGACCTGCTCGTTATCCCCGCAACCATAACGGTGGACGACAAAGAATATAAGGTGACAAGTATTGAGGATGGTGCTTTCGCCAACTGCAAGAACATCAAGATACTTGTATTGCCCGAAGGACTCACACGCATTGGTGACAGTGCGTTCGGCGGCTCGGGCATGACGATGATTACCCTGCCTTCGACGCTGACCAAGATTGACGCGTGGGCATTCGCTTTCTGCGAGAATCTTGCCATACTGCGCAACTTCGCTGCCGAGCCGTTGGCAGTGGCGGACTTCAAGAACTACACGAAGGGCGTGCTGCAAGTGCCTGCCGGCAGCAAAGAGGCATACATGGCGGCTGACGTATGGAAAGAGTTCACCATAACAGAGATGAACCCCTGCGTCGATGGTATCTATTACAGCCTGAGCGACGAGACAGGCAGCGCGACAGTGATAACCGACTATACGGGTCATAACTACAGCCTGCTCGGCGAGGAGATAGAGATTCCTCAGATGATAACCGTAGGCGACAAGACCTACACCGTGACGAACATCAGCAATATGGCGTTCAACGGCAACACCGTGCTGCGCAAACTGACACTGCCCGCCCTGCTCGGCACTATCAGCCCGCAGGCGTTCAGCGGCTGCACCTCGCTGCGCGAGATTGTCAACCACCGCACGGCACCCGCTGCCATCGACGAAACAGTCTTTGACGGTCTAAGCAAGTCGGCTTGCACACTGTATGTCCACCGCGAGAGCGTGGAGGCATACAAGGCGGCTGACGAATGGAAAGAGTTCGGCATCGTCTCCATCGAGACCCCTATTATGATTGCCGGTCAGCCCATCCGCTCCGACATGTACGGCAAACCGTTGGTGATGGATGCAGTGCATGGCGAGGTGATTGTTACAGCCAACAGCATTTATCTCGGTGAGTATGCTTCAGTCGACAGATATGACGAGGGTGTACCTGCCATTGAATTGTTTGCCGACGAGAGCATCAACACCTTCTTTATCGGTGGCAAGAATGGCTATATTAAGGGCTATTATGCTCCTGCCATCCGCGTCAGCGGTAATGTACCCGTCACACTGAACATCAATACCCACTACCAAGGCGATGAACTCTTTGAAGGCTTGGATCTCGGAATTGAGGCAGTCGACGATGAGGCGATTGCTTTTGCCAACGGCATGGAGGCAACGCTCAACCTCAACTCACTCGGTGCGGCTTCTACGAACCGTGTTGATATGGTTGCCACCAACCAGTGTCTCGGTCTGCCGCCAAGCGCGCACTGTGACATACGCGCTGCAGGTTATGTGGACTTCAACTCGATAACCGATGTATGCCCGATAGGCGTATTCAACACTTCAAGTCTGACCCTGCGCAGCACCAATATAGTACTGCCTTACGGCGGCGAGGTGAAAGATGAGGGTATCTTCGATGCCTTCGGCAATGACTGTTTCCGTCTGCATCTTGCTCCTATCAACACCCAGAGCGGCAAGGCTTATCCTGTGACTCTCGGCGGCATGACGGTCAGCGACGGCAACAAGGCTGATATCCTCGGCAACGGCAAGGCTTCGTACGACCCCGCCACCAACACCCTGACGCTTGACGGCGCAGAGGTGGAGGACTACGGACAGGTGCTGCAAGCCACAGCAGGCCTGCGAGTAGAAGTAAAGGGCGAGAGCAGTCTTGTTTCAAACGGCTGGTCCACTTCGCTCGAAACCCGTCCGGGTGTGGAAGTACAAGGCGGCGACTTCATCATACAGGGCGACAAGACAGCCAAACTCAACATCTTCGGTGCCGAGGGCGTACAATGCGACGAGACCGAGCAATACCGCATGGAGGTGCGCCGCTGCGAGGTTAATATCGATGCAAGCTACTACACCTGCAATTACGCCCTGCAGACCGACAGCCTCTGCATCCATGCAGGTACGCTGACCCTTAACGGACACTTTTCACCGGCTTGGCTGTCGTGGAACACAGCCGAGGACGGCGGACTCGTATTGGAACATGCAAGCAAGACCTACGGACGGGTGAACCAGGATGAACTGATGGAGTTTGAGCCTGTCAGCCCGCTTGTATTCCAAGTGACGGTTGAAGTTGACGACGAGAAGCACGGCACCGTGACGGGCGGCGGCTGGTATGAGGATGGCACGTCTGTTTCCCTCACTGCAACGGCTAACGAGGGTTACAAGTTTGTCCGCTGGAGCGATGGCTCTACCGATGAGACGCGTACACTGACTGTGGATGATGATTATTCCTTCACAGCCATCTTCGCCGACAAGGATCAGTTTATCGTTACCTTCGTCGGTTTCGGCGGCGTGGCTATCGGTTACGACTATGTATATGCAGGCAATGCTGCCACCGCGCCCGACCCGCAGGCACCGGAAGGCTACACCTTCACCGGCTGGGACACGGATTTCACCAATATTCAATCAACCCTGACCGTTACCGCTCTGTATAAGAAAAATACATATACCGTTACCTTCCTTGGCTTCGATGGTGAGACGGTGCTCAAATCCGAGACCGTAGAGTATGGCGAATCGGCAACAGCCCCCGAGGCTCCTGCCGTAGAGCATTACACCTTCACAGGTTGGGACACCAACGACTACAACTTCGTTAGCAAAGACCTGACCGTCAATGCCGTTTATGAGATTGATAAGTTCAATGTCATCTTCGTAGGTTTCGGCGGAGTAACGCTCAAAGAAGAAGTGGTACCTTACGGAGGCAGCGCTACTGCACCTTCTGTTCCGTTCGTTGAAGGCTACGATTTCAAGGGCTGGGATACCGACTTTACCAATGTGCAGTCAGACCTCATCGTGACGGCTCTGTATGAAAGCAATGTGGTTTATCATACGCTCTCGCTGGCTGTCGAAGGCAACGGAAAGATATACTTTGGCGTTTACAATGCCTTCGGCGAACTGCAGGAGGTGGAGGCTACCGAGAAGTCTTACACGCTCGAAGAGGGCAGTCAGTTCCTCGTTATTGCACACGCCGACGAAGGCTGGCAGTTCAGCCAATGGGCAGACGGCGAGACAAAACAACAGCGCGCCGTAACCCTTACAAGCGACATAAGCCTGAAGGCTATATTCACACAAATACCTGTTGTCAAAGAATATACCGTAACATTCCTCGGCTTTAACGATGTGCTCATCGCTTCTGTGAAAGTGAAGGAAGGCGAGGACGCTCAAGCGCCCGAGGCACCCGCAGTAGAAGGCTATGAGTTCAAGGGCTGGGATACCGACTTTACAAATGTGACCTCCGACCTCACCGTTAAGGCAAAATATGAAATCAACCACTATGCGCTGACATTAGTTGCCGGGCACGGAACGATTGCAATCACTGACGAGAGCGGCGAACATAACCTCAATCCTGATATGGTTATGCATGGTACTATAGTAAAACTGATAGTTACAGCTGATGACGGGTATCTGTTCAAGGGCTGGTCTGACAGCAATACCGACAACCCGCGCTACGTCACGGTTACCGAAGACAAGACTTTCACAGCCCTGTTCGAGAAAGAACCCGATGACCCGACAGGAGTAGAGGAAGTCGAAAGTCAAAAGTCAAAAGTCGAAAGCACCAAGCTCCTCCGTGACGGTGTGCTGTATATCCTCCGCGAGGGTAAGATGTACAATGCACAAGGTCAAAAAGTGCAATAAAACTTGCATATGTCGTAGAAAAATAGTACCTTTGCAGCGTGAAACGAAAAGGGCTTATATCACTTCTGTTGTTCGCCGTGGCGGTCGGTTCTGCCGCCACGCGCGAAGAGCTGCTGTCGATGGTGGACAGCGCCTACCACGAAGCCGTGAGCGGACGGTTGCAGCAGGCGGTAGCCGTCAACATGGACGGTCTGGCACAGACACCCGCCGACTCGGCGGCACTCCGGTGCGAGTTCTACTCGTGCCTGCTGTACTGCTATCACCGGCTGGGGGACTATACCGAAGCGCTGCGTTACGGCGAGCTCTGTCTCCAATATGACGAGCAGCACGGCATGCCGGAAGACCTGTCTGCGTCATTAGGGAACCTTGCCGGAGTCTATTCGTCAGCAGGAAAGCACGGTGTAGCGGAAGACTACCTGCGCCGTGCCATCCTGATAGAACAGCAACTCCTTGCGCAGGATCAGGAGCATAGCCCCAAGTCACTTGCCACCCGCCAAGCTATGCTCGGCGAGGTGCTACTGGCGAAAAGCAAATCGCTGCCCGAAGTGGAGCAAGTGGCTATGCTCTCCGAAGCGCTGAAACTCACAGACGGGGCTTTGCAAATAGAGCGGCAATTGGGACGCAGAGCACAAGAAGGGATGCGGCTCGCGCAACTGGCAAATATCTATGCTGAATTAGGTCAGACAGTGCGTGCCAAAGAGTACAACCGGCAGGCACTCGACATCGCACGCGAAACAGGCAACAAACCCTCTGAACTCATCATCCTCTTGCAGGACAACCAACTGCACAAAGCCTATACCTTGGCACGTGAGTTGGGGATGAAAAAGCAGGAATACGAAGCCTGCGATCGTCTGTATCGGCAGGCTGCGGCGGATGCTCATCCGGCTGAAGCACTCCAATGGCTGGAAAAAGCACGTATTCTCCATGAGCAGATACAATCCGACGAGACTGCACGGCAACTGACTATCGCGCAGGTGCGGTATGACTCTTTCCGCAAAGAGCAGCAGATAGCAGCACAGCAGCGTACCATAGAAGCGGAGCAGACCCGCTCGCGACAATTGCTCCTTTTTTCGATACTCACCATAGCAATAATAGCACTTCTGATAGTGGTTGTGCTCCTCATAGGATACCGCAAGCGGGCTATAGAAGAAGCCGCACGTTATAAAGAGCGGCAGTACACCATCCTCACACACGACCTGACTAACCCGATGGTCGCGCAGCAACAAGTGCTCCGTATGTTCTACCGCGATTTCGAACTCTACTCGCCGGACCAAACCCGTGCGCTGGTAGGACAACTCCTTTCAGGAAGTGACAGCCAGCTGGCGCTGCTACGTAACTTGGGCGAGATAGCGCAGTTGGAACAAGGCAAACGAACCATGCAACCGGTGCGTCTGGATCTAAGCAGTCTGGTAGCGGATACCGTTTCGCTATTGCGGAGCACAGCAGAACTCAAAGGCGTAACGATAGATGTAAAGGCGGAACGCACACTCGTTACAGCCGACAGGGAAGCACTCCGGACCGTGCTGCGGAATCTGCTGGCTAACGCGGTTAAGTTTGCCCCAAAGGGAAGTGTCGTAGAGGTTGGCACAATAGCTCCGGACACTTTGTTTGTTCATAATTCCGGCGAACCGGTTTCTCCGGAACAGATAGACGAGATCATGCATGCTACTACGCGCGTCGTCAGCCATACCGGCACCAACGGAGAGAGCGGTACTGGTATCGGACTGCTGCTTTGTCGCGAACTCATCCGGCTCAATAAAGGCACTTTGACTATTGATAGCTCACCCGAAAATGGAACGACAGTGAGGGTGAGAATTTAACAGCTTAACAATTTAACAGTTTAACGTCTTTCGCAGAAAAACCTTATGAATATCGCTATTATAGACGACCACGAACTGATTCGTGTAGGCGTGGCGGGAGTCCTTCATGACACTCCGCATACCATTACTGTCTCCGCATCCTCGGCGGAAGAACTTTTTGCTGCTTTGGAGAAAGGCACACCCTGCGACATGCTCTTATTGGACATCCTTATGCCCGGCACGAACGGTTTCGAGGTCGCTAAACGCATGCGAACCGAGTATCCGGATATTAAAATCATCGTCCTTTCCGTAGATACCAAAGAGTATGTCATCACCCAACTCATGGCTATTGGTATTGACGGTTTTATCAGCAAGAACGGACCCTTGGAGGAAATACGGCTCGCCATCGACTCCGTCGCGGAGGAAGTGCCTTTCTACGGTCGCGACATTGCGGTACTGGTGCGCGATATAGCTGATGCCAAACTCAACAAACGCGCCTCTGCACTTCTTACCAAGCGCGAACTGGAAATCATCGAGGCATGTTGCGCAGGCAAACTGGGCAAAGAGATAGCGGATGAATTCCACATCTCCCTCCGCGCTGTCAATAGCCATAAGACCAATATCTTCAACAAACTCGGTCTCTCATCTTCCGTCGAGATGGTTCGCTTCGCCCTCGAGCACGGCATAATCTGATGCTACCTCATTAATTTTATCTTATAAATATCCTGAACATTCAAGCACCCTGCATTCCAATGCGGGGTGTTTCTTTTGTCTATCCCCTCGTCCTCCACCTCTTTTCCCCCTCATCGTATCTTTGCACTCGATTTCTAATTTCGCTGAGCTCAAACGATTATCTCGCGAAATATGTAATTGTTTAACGTCGCGCAAGCGACCATTTTAACTATTTAACTCTTTAACTTATTAAGAAATAAGAACTCCTTAAAACTGAGACACAGAGAGAGGGACTATTCCGACAATCTTTTGCTCAAAATCGTCTCACCTCTCATCCATCTCTCAAACAAGTAGTATTTTTGCATTGTTTTTGCAGTCAATCCCGACGGTCAGCCGACGGTCAACCGACAGTCAACCATTACGTGCATATCGGCAAACGAAACCGTAAAAACGGCAGTTTTTGCTGCTTTTTGTGTTCTTTGTAACTCGCTGATATATAAACGATTATAGCCTGTTTCTATGTAGTAAAGTCTAGGATGCCTCCTACATGCCCCTTACGCGCCATCAAAGTACCCTCAATGTGTCTCTTGTCTGCGCCTGTTTTTTGAAAATATATCCATTAATGTGAGTGAGATTGCAGAGAGAGTAGGAAAGGTTTTAGACGGTGGAGATAAGATGGAAACCAGATAGAAATTTGGCAGAAAGTTTACGGTTTCTTGCTAAAAACTAGTATATGTCAAAAATTTTTTGTACCTTTGCACGCCAAAGTGCGTGCAGGCAACAAACAAGCAAATAGAAAAATTATGGCAGATATAGAGAAATCACATCATTCTCAAGATTTGGCACGCGTGCGTACCAGATCTTTTAAAACGTTATTGGATGACGTTCGTCATATTATAGAGAAGAGGTTACAAGAAGCATATCAAGGTGTTGAATTTGTGAAGTTATCTCATGTCGGTAGTTCAGTCGGTAGTGATGTCACCAGTTCTGTCACCAGTTTGTCACCTGTTAAACTAACTGAAAGACAACAGAATATGCTTGAATTGATAAGAAAGAATCCAATCATCTCTGCGCAACAAATGTCGGTAGTTTTGTCGGTAGTTAAGAGAACTATAGAACGTGACCTTGCAGACCTGCAAAAGAAGGGCATTTTAATCCGCGAAGGCAACACCAGTGCAGGTCATTGGGAGATAATCGAAAAATAGCATCATCTGTCCCCACCGACCGATGAGCAGGACACAAAAACACCACAAG
>JAFSLP010000064.1 GCA_017448345.1 Paludibacteraceae bacterium
ATGACGGGCACACCGATGCGCTCACCCCATATGCAGAGCTGCTCTACCGCTGCGGCGCGGAATGTGTCGGCGGCGCCGAGATACACTTTCTTGCCTGCCTGCTTGTACTGGTATGCCAGTTTGCCGATAGTGGTGGTCTTGCCTACGCCGTTCACACCCACCACCATCACTACATACGGGTGTGCAGGCAGAGGCGAGGAGAAATCCAAGACGTCGCCGTTGTTATTCTCCTGCAGCATAGCGGCTATCTCATCCACAAGGAGTGCATTCAGCTCCGCCGTGCCGATATATTTGTCGCGTTTGACGCGCTCCTGCACGCGGGTGATGATACGGAGCGTGGTCTCCACGCCCACATCGGAGGTGATGAGTGCTTCCTCCAAGTTATCCAGTACCTCGTCATCGATGCTGGATTTACCGGCGATAGCATGACTGATCTTGCTCAACATGGATTCTTTGGTCTTTTCCAAACCTTTGTCGAGCGTCCCTTTCTTCTCTCTGTTAAATAATCCGAAAAATGCCATAGATATTTATGATTTAACGATTTACGATTTATGCACGGTAGTCCAGTGCTTCTTTGATAGTGGTGATGATATAGTTGACATCCTCATCGGTCACCATCGGTCCGGACGGCAGGCAAAGCCCTTGTTTGAACAAGGCTTCCGCATGACCGTTGCAGTACGCCGGTGCGTTTTTGAACACGGGTTGCTTGTGCATGGGTTTCCAGAGCGGGCGGCTTTCGATGCCTGCTTGGTCCAAATAGAGCCGCATCGCTTCCACGTTGCGGTTGGGCTCGCAATCGGTGTGCACCGTTCCTCCGGCATGAACCACACCGGCTGCTCCTCCTACGGCTCCATGAATGGCTTCGGCATAGGCTGATTCTTCATTCTTGACGCGCAGGTTCTCGTCCAGCAGGATTGTACAAAGCCAAAAATTAGCGTCGTAAGCAGGTGATGGCGCATCGTGGAAAGTGATGCCTTCAATAGAGGCAAACGCTTCGCGGTACAGCTGTGCGATGTGTTTGTGGTGCGCAATATGTTCATTGAGAATGGTCATTTGCCCTCTTCCGATACCGGCGCAGATGTTGGAGAGGCGGTAGTTGTAGCCGATTGCCTCATGCTGGTAGTAGGGATACGCTTCGCGCGCCTGCGTTGCGAGCCACATGATTTTGTCTTTAGCGGCTTGGTCTTTGCAAATCAGTGCACCGCCGCCGGAGGTGGTAATCATCTTGTTTCCATTGAAAGAGAGCACACCGTATTCTCCGAACGTACCCAATACGCGCCCTTTCCAACGGCTGCCCATTCCTTCTGCCGCGTCCTCAATAACAGGAATACCATATTTGTTCGCAATCGCCATAATGGCTTCAATGTCATATGGCATGCCGTATAGTGCTACAGGAATAATTGCCTTCGGGTACTTTCCTGTTTTTGTTTTGCGGTCTATGATAGCTTGCTCCAGCAGGGTAGGGTCCATGTTCCATGAGTTCGGTTCCGAATCAATGAATACCGGCGTTGCTCCCACGTACGTTACCGGATTGGCAGACGCGCAGAAGGTGAAGGACTGGCATATCACTTCATCGCCAACTCCCACACCGCAGGCGATCAATGCCAGATGGATTGCCGCTGTGCCGGAGGACAAAGCCACTACTTCTTTGTTCTCTCCTACAAAATGCTTCAAGTCTTCTTCAAAACCGTTGACGTTCGGTCCCAAAGGCACGACCCAGTTGGTGTCAAAGGCTTCTTGGATGAATTTCTGTTCTTGCCCGCTCATGTGAGCCAGACAAAGGTATATACGTTTCTGCATATCAGGTTGTTTATATTATTTCATTATTATAGTTCATGTGTCTGCCAAGGACCGTGCAGAAAATTATCCGGATATCCTCTGCAAACGAATAATGCTCTGCATAGTATCTGTTCAGGCGCACTTTGTCGGGATAAATCACTTCGTCGTTATATCTGACCGGGTCGGAGACCGTGGCAAGCAGTTCTTCCTCGTTGCGGTATTTGAGCGTAGCCGGTCCGGTGATGCCGGGTCGGAGGGAAAGGATGATACGGTCGTCTCCTTGCAGCTTGTCCGCATAACCGGGAACGTCAGGACGCGGACCGACGAAGGACATCTTGCCGATGAGTACATCCCATAGCTCGGGCAGTTCGTCCAGTTTGTATTTGCGCAGTTTGGCTCCGAGAGGTGTAATGCGGCTCTCTCCGGCTACGGAGACAGAGCTGCCGTTATGGTTCACACTCATCGAGCGGAACTTATGGCAAGGAAAGAGTTTACCGCCTTTTCCTACGCGCTGTTGGATGAAGAAGACCGGTCCGGGCATGTGTATCTTAATCAGTATTGCTACTACCAGCAATACGGGCCAGAGGAAGAACAAACCGACAAGGGCGACTATTCTATCAAATATGTATTTCATCACTTTCATTGTGCTTTCTCAGGGAGTATTCTGCACGGAACTCCAACCGCTTTGGCGTATGCCGGAACAGGAATATTCACCAATGTCTGCGCGCCGATGATGGCGTGTTCGCCTATCTCTATATCCTGCGGCGCAATGATGGAAGCACGCATGCCGATGTATGCGCCGTTCTTGATAACAATGCGGTTATGCGGCTGGTTGATACCATGGCACGCAAAATAAACTCCGTACGAGATAGTGACGTTATCGCCTATTTCGATTTTATCAATACAGAGGTCGTCTATATAACATTTCATCCCGATAAACGTTCCTTTCCCTACTTTCAGACCGCAGAGGCGATACAAGGCTATGCGTAATGCCGTAATGGTACAATTCGGCGCCCATACGACGCAGATCTTCTTGCGCAGCAGATGTCCTATCTGTCCGAGGACGGTGCGTCTGTACCAATAGGGCACATCCTCATAGGCGACACCCGGATGGCGTTTCATATATATCGTTGCCAGTAATGTTTTCATATGCAGTTTTGTTAAAGCCGTTTCAGTATAGCATGCCAAGCATATCCGCAGAAGCAATATGCCGATGCCGGTATCCCCATATGTTCAAGTTCTCTATATACCCGCCAGACATCTTTAGCCGCCTTCCATTTCTTTGCGGTGTTGGAGGTGGCTACGATGCGATATGAGGCGAGGCACTCACGGAGAGCATAGGCAGTAAATCCCCGTTTCATGATTTCCAGCCACAAGCCCATGTCATGGCTGCTCCGTATGTCGGGCATCTCGAATGGTCCTGTCATCTGACGGTCGATTATGACTGTGAGGCAGCCTATCGCCGTGTTGCAGCAGTATTGGCGGTATGTGAGCGAGGCGGGCATATGCAGTATCTTGTTTTGCGGCGTACCGTCTTCGTTGATGATGCGGTAGTCCGTAAAGGTAAAGGCATAGCTGTTCTGCTGCATGAAAGCAATCTGTTTCTCCAGTTTGTCCGGAGTCCAGAGATCGTCCGAGTCCAAGAAAGCGATATATCTTCCTTCTGCTTGTCGTAGTGCTCTATTGCGCGTACTGGCGGCACCCATGTTCTGCTCATTGCGCATATAACGGATTCGCGGGTCTTTGATGGCAGAGACCACCTGCTCTGTGTTATCGTAGGAACAATCATCCACAATGAGCAGTTCCCAGTCCGTATAGGTCTGAGCAAGCACACTCTCAACAGCGTGGCGGATAAACCGTGCACTATTGTACGCCGGCATAATGATACTAACTGACTCCATAGTTTTCGCGTATATAGGTCATTGTGGCTGCTATCTGCGTGTCATTGGTCATCTCTGTTCCTTTGACATTGGTGTGCTGTAGCGCAGAGCCTTTATGCAGGAACTGGTAGATGGCATCAAAAGAGACGGTGTCAAAGGACCAGTCAGTTGTTCGTTTATCGGTACCTTGAGCTATGCTTGCGCCCCAGAACCAGACATCGTCTGCCAATGGTGCGTATTGCTGTGCAAGAGTATAGTCGAGCATCTGCGGATGCAAGGCATGCGCGGGATACAAGACACCGCCGACTCCGACCGCAAAGAAGTGCAAGCCGCTTGTACTCCGTGGTGCCAAGTTCCATTGGCGGTACGGCTGCACAGGTGTGAGTGAGGGCGCATACATCCGCGTAGCAATGATGTCTCCGGGATAGCATGCATGTGTGCGCATGAGCTGTTCTGTCAGCGAAGCAGGGTAGAGCACATCGTCATCCACTGTGATGATGTCTTCTTCCGGCAGGAGTTGCAACGCGGGCAGGAGTTTCTTGTATGACCGCATGTCCTCACAGAAACGTATCTCCACACCGTATTGTTTCAGTTGCGCCACTCGCTTCGGCAGTGTGCTTTCCGTCCATTCGTCCTGCGAGAGCCAGAGTATGATACGCTTGGGTTGGAGCGTCTGACGGAGCAAGGAATAGACGGTATAACAGACGATGCAGTCTCTTACACGCCTTCCGTAACTGGTGAGCGAGACGACCACATCCGCTTGTGCTTTTTCGCCCAGTTTAGGTACGCGCAAGAGACGCGTAACATACGCGAATTTGAGACAGTAGCCGTACAGCGAACAAAGCAATATGTAGAGTTTATTGAGCATGGGCAAAAGGATAGTGCAGGTAGTGTTCAAACAACTGTTTGCTGACGCCGTCATTGGTACGGGCTTCGTGCAGCAGCAGACGGATAAAACGGTTGCGGTCCCCGAAGTTCATAGAACGCAGGAAATGCCAGTACAGATACGGGATGTAAAGCATCATCCAAAAGATATACTTGGGTTTGGGATATGCCGTGCGGAGGTCGATGATGCGGTTGAGGGTATGTATGAAGAGCTTGTTGTATGAGACGACAGCTGTCTGTGATGCACTCACTTTGTGGTATATGACAGCGGAGGTGAGGCAGACCATCTTCCGTCTTTCCCGTTTCATGCGCAGCGAGAAGTGGTAGTCTTCTTCTCCGAAGAAGAAACGCTCGGTGAACAGCGGTTCTGCGGCAATGAGTTCCTTGCGGAAGAAGAGGGCGCATCCTGTGATGAAGGTGATAGGAAGTACGTCTTTTCCGTCCAAGCGCGAAGCCGGTTGCATGGCGCAGAAATAGCGTCTGCCGCCGAAGACCAGCCTGCCGCCTGCATTCCACATGATATCCGGTGTATCGTACAGACGTATAGCCGGCGTAAGGGCTGTGACTTCCTTGTGGTTGTCCATATAGGTAACAAGCCGTTGCAGACAGTCCGGTTCCACCACCGTGTCGTTATTGAGACACCAGAAATAATCAGTGTCTTCGTCAAGGGCAGAAGCGATGGCAAGGTTGTTTCCTTTTGCAAAACCGTAGTTCTCGGGAAGCGGCAGCAGCGTGAGCGGGAACGTCATCTGCTGCTGTTCCTGCCATCGGGCAATCTGAACCAAGGAATCATCACCCGAGCCGTTATCCGCCACCACGACACGGAAGGACTGTATCGTCTGCTTTTGCAGCGATGCGAGGCACTCGATAGTGTCCTGCCAGCCTTTATAGTTAAGAATGATGATGGTTACCATAGGTGCTTTCTTTTTGCCGGAACAACGCTTTCTCAAAAACAAACATCAGCAGCATGTATGCCGGTACTTCGTATGTGCTGACATGAAACATATAATATTCAAACCATCCCATTGCCAGCAGGGCGCAGAACCATGCGTCGATAGCCGTTATATAGACAGAGTGTGTACGGAGTGCGGCTATACGGATGAGATAGAAGAAGAAACCAAAGAGGAGTACCAGCAGGCAGAACAGTCCCACTGAGCAATGGATATACATCGTACCGAAATAGGTACGCACATTGTCCCCCAAGGAGTTGTTGGTGCTTATCTCCAAGTAATAGGGATTTATAGGGCTGATATATTCGTCTCCTGTGAAGAAACGCACGAAATTGACAAATGGCGCAAAGAGTATATCCGGGTCGGGTGCTTCAAGAATACCGCGTCTGAGGTCTTCGCTCAAGCCCAGCACACCGCTGGTGATATAATGGAAGACGTGTTCCGCGATATATTCCCCCATATGCTCGTCATATTCCGCTCCGTTACCGAGAATGAAGACAGCAAGGTAACTGCCGACAAAGATAAGCAATCCTCCAATCCCGACAGCCAGCAGGATACGGAGTGACAGGTTTATCTTCTTCGTTGCCAGACAGAGCCAGAAGCCTGCGACAAGGGGTATGATAACCCAACTCTTCACTTGGTTGACAAAAGAGAGTGCGGCAATAAGGATAATAAGCAGTACCGGCAAGAGGCGGTTTCCCTTCCGGACACAAACAAAGGAGATGATAGAACAGGCGATGAGGAAATGCAGCAAGTGTCCGAAGATACCATAGACGGCAAAACTCTCTCCGAACTCATCGCTGCCGAAGAGGTCCAGCGAGGTAGCCATCATCTCTCTCAGGCGCAAGAAGAAAGGCAGTATCAGCACAAACGCCATGATGAGGAAGAATCGCTCTTTCTTTGGCGGCTCTGCGGCAAGCGCCAGTTCTCCGTATCGTTTTCGGACACCGGCACCGAGCAACCAGCTCGGTACAGCCATCAGCAGCAGACCAGCCATCCAAACCAACAGGCTGGGGTAATAGAAAGACACGAAGCCCAGCGAGGAAGGCAGGCACAGGGTGAGCAGCACGATGAAAGTAAAAGGCAACGCCAACGCGTTAAGAGGCGTATAGACAGTGCCCCAGATGACTTTCTCCAGCCGTGCAAGGAGAATAACCTCTGTCAGAAAAGCAATCAGCAACCCTATATTCAACAGCGAATCCATCTATGCGTTTCTCAATTCTTTAATAACGACCGAGGGCCATTTCCAGTTCTGGTATGCCAGTTGTGCACATCCGGGTGCAAGTATCAATCCCAAGACGCCCAAGTGGAGCGGTCCAAGGAAGAGCCATAACAGTATGAGTGTAGCAGCTCCGCTGGCAAGCGAGGGAATGAAGAAGGGGATACGGTTATCCGCCATGATGAATCCCGCCGACTGTGCGTGGTTATGCTCCAAGAACGCCACCACAAGCGCCAGCAGCAAGAGGTCGGTGGGCAGGAAAGCCGTCTGACTGCCGATAAGCGAGAGGACATAGTCTCCTCCGAATATCCAGACGATGCCTCCTGCCGCAAAGATAGCCATGAAGGAGAGCGTACACCAGATATAGTATTTGCGCAGTTGCTGAAGGTCTCTTGAAGCGCGGCACTGCGCCAAGCGCGGCGTATAGGCAATATACATGACCATGCTGCAACGCGCCAGCACATCCATCACCTGCATGGTGATGCCATACGAGGCAATCTCGTTGAGCGTGAGGTACGCCGAGCCGATGAGGACAGCAGACTTGTTGATAAGGAAAGCACCGAGGTAGGTCAGTCCCACTTTGACCGCATTGGGGCTGATGGCTCTGAGGATGTCTTTAGGTTCCTGCACTTGTGCTGCGGCTAACCGGCTTTTCATCTGCGGCGTGAAGAACACTCTGTAGGTCAGTACCCGGCGGAGGATGGTAGCAGCGAGTTGGGAGCTGACGATAGCCGTGAGCCCGAAACCCGCATATATCAACGCGATAGCCAGCGTGATGTACACCAGTTGCCCAAGCATGTTAATCTGCTGGGTACGTGTGACATATCCTTTGCCGGTCAGGAGCGCATCGTAATAGAACGTGTAGAGGTTATAGCAGTTGATGGCAATCAGCAGCACCCATGCAATCATGGCATCCTGTTTGTCGCCGGAGTATTTCTGCAAAATATAGTAGAAATAAGCGGTTCCGGCGGTGGCAAGCAGGGCAAAGACGATAAATGCCATCCACCGGTAGAAACGGCGCATGGCAAGGAGCGTGCCTTTGAGCAGGCTGTAATCCACCTCCGCATCTTCCGTTGTCTGCTGCACACCGTCACGCTGCAGGGTTCTGACACCGGAGAAGATATAACTGATGTTGCGCGCAAAGGTCGGACGGAAACCGAAATCGAGCAACAGGACAAGCGCGGTGATAGTCTGGAAGATATTCCAGATACCGACTGTCTCCTGCGGCATCTTATTGAGGATAAAGGGCAGGAGTATGACACCGGCTCCGATCATAAAGACCGTACCGATATAGCTCCATGCTATCTCCTTTTTTCCTATATGTTCGATTTTCTCTGCCAACGGGTGTTGATGTTAGAAGTTAGATGTCAGATGTTGGATGTCAGATGTCAGTCACGGCGGAAGATGTCACGGGTATAGACTTTCTCCTGCACATCATCCAAGCAGGTGTCATAGCGGTTGGCGATGATGGCTTGGCTGCGGGACTTGAAGGCTGCAAGGTCATTGACCACCTCACTGCCGAAGAACGTTGTGCCGTTCTCCAGCGTGGGTTCGTAGATGATGACCTGTGCCCCTTTCGCCTTCACGCGTTTCATGATGCCCTGAATGGAGGACTGGCGGAAGTTATCGCTGTTGGTCTTCATCGTCAGCCGATAGACTCCGATGGTGCAAGCATGCTCCTGCGCGGCATCAAAATCGCCCTTGTGGTAGTAGTCGTAATAACCGGCTTTGGCAAGCACGCGGTCGGCAATAAAGTCCTTTCGTGTGCGGTTGGACTCCACAATCGCCTCGATGAGGTTCTCCGGCACGTCCTGATAGTTTGCCAAGAGCTGTTTGGTGTCCTTGGGCAAGCAGTAACCTCCGTAACCGAAAGAGGGGTTGTTGTAGTGGGTTCCGATACGCGGGTCGAGACACACGCCATCAATGATGGACTGCGTATCCAAGCCCTTCATCTCCGCATAGGTGTCGAGCTCGTTAAAATAGCTGACACGGAGGGCAAGGTAGGTGTTGGCAAAGAGCTTGACCGCCTCCGCCTCGGTGAGTCCCATGATACGGGTCTCGATGTCCTGTTTGAGCGCACCCTCCTTGAGCAGGGCGGCAAAGCGTTCTGCCGCCTTAGTGAGCCGTTCATCGCCGATAACCGTACCGACAATGATGCGGGAAGGGTAGAGGTTGTCGTAAAGCGCCTTGCTCTCGCGCAGAAACTCCGGCGAGAAGAGGATGTTGCCGCAGCGGTATTTCCTGCGCACGGACTCCGTGTAGCCCACCGGGATGGTCGATTTGATGACCATGAAGGCGGAGGGGTTGACACGCATGACGGTCTCAATGACATTCTCCACGGCAGAGGTGTCGAAATAATTGAGGCGGCTGTCATAATTGGTCGGCGCAGCGATGATAACAAACTCCGCGTCTCGGTACGCGGCGTCCGCATCAAGCGTGGCTGTCAGATGCAGCTCTTTCTCTGCGAAATATTTCTCTATATACTCATCCTGAATAGGCGATTGCCGGCGGTTAATCATCTCCACCTTTTCGGGAATGATGTCCACCGCCGTCACCTCGTTGTGCTGCGCGAGTAGGGTTGCAATACTCAATCCTACGTATCCTGTTCCTGCAACTGCTATGTTCATAATTTATATTTCTTTGTCCCTTTTTCGTTATGGTGAGGTCGGTTAATAAACCCACTAATCACCCACTAATCACCCACTAATCACCCACTCAAATGCCGATATTAAATCGTGTCCGAAGCGGGTCCGGCTGCATTTAAATGTGCTCCTCCACGCCACGGAAATGAACATTGAGCTCGTGGAGGTGCTCCAAGAGTGTGCCGAGCGGCGTGCCTTTGGTCATTTCGGCAAAGGCGTTGACATCCTTCGGGAAGCATTTGCCTCCATAGCCGAACTTGCCGTCCGGTCCGGGGACATAGGTGTGGGTGTCGTTGATATAACCGGAGAGCAGGATACCGGTGTGGACCTTGCGCCAGTCGGCTCCCATCTGCTCGCAGTACTCGCGGCAGGCGTTGAAATAGGTGACTTTGTATGCACCGAAGACATTATGCATGTACTTGGTCAGCTCTGCTTCCAGCGGAGTCATGACAGTAAATTTCTTGCCGACGAAAATCTTGGTGAGGAGCTCTTGGGCACCGGTGAAGACCATGGTCTGTTTGTTGAAGTCCTCGATGAAGGTGCGCTCGGTGAGGAACTCGGGCATATAGCAGACTTGGTGTCCAGTCTCTTTGGAGAGGCGGGCACTGGTACCGGGGAGGATGGTTGTGCGTACGAAAACCGGCACGTCGGGCAGGTTCTTGATGAGTTCGGTCATGAGGGTCAAGTCCTGCGTGCCGTCTTCCTCCGTAGGAACGTGAATCTGCAGGAAGGCGATGTCAATGTCACTGAGGTCATCATTGTAGCCTTTGTAAGGGTCCGAGATGAAGAGTTTGCACTCGGGGTTGTTGTTTTCCAACCAGTTTTTGAGGGCTCCGCCTACGAAGCCGCATCCGATAATTCCAACTTTAATCATTTTTTATCTTATTTTAAAAATATTATGCGCAAAAAGCCTACAAAGGTACAATAATTTTTTTATATACGCAAGTGCGCGCGGACATTATTTACAAAAAAGCGTGATTTAAGGGAGAAAAATGAAAAAATAATTCATTAGCGATGGCGGAATGAAAAAAAAATAGTACCTTTGTACCGAATTTGGGGTAGAATGCGCTCGCGGTACTACCCGCGAGAGCAGGACCGGAGAGGAGATGGAGGCAACAGACGAGAAGACTCGCGGTCACAAACTGACCGCGCACAGGACCGGTGAGGAGGGCTCGCGGAAACAGTCGCGAGAACAGGACAGGAGAGGAGATGGAGACAAAAGACGAGATGGCTCGCGGTCACAAACTGACCGCGCACGGGACCGGAGAGGAGATGGAGGCAAAAGACGAGATGGCTCGCGGTACTACCCGCGAGAGCAGGACCGGAGAGGAGGGCTCGCGGAAACAGCCGCGAGAACTAAACAGCCAACAGAAACCAATCTACATAGATAGCATACAAACAATATATAGGCAGCATAAAAACAATATATTGACAGCTAAAAACAATATATAGACAGCAAAAAAAACAACATAAATAAAATACAATAGACAAATGAAACAATTCAAACTGTGGAATACGGTTTGCGGATGGGTGGTGTTCGCCATCGCTGCTGCGACGTATCTCCTGACAATGGAACCGACGGCGTCCTTCTGGGACTGCGGCGAGTTCATCTCCAGCGCATGGAAGCTGGACGTAGGCCATCCACCCGGAGCACCATTCTTCATGCTGATGGGGCATTTCTTCAGTCTGTTCGCCTCTGACACGAGTCATGTGGCGATGTGCGTGAATGCGCTGTCCGCTTTAGCGAGTGCGTTCACAATCCTGTTCCTGTTCTGGACCATCACGGCGCTGGCGAGGAAATTAGTCGAAAGTCAAAAGTCGAAAGTCGAAAGCGCTATGCCGCTTTGGCAGGGAATAGGTATCTTAGGCGCAGGAGCAGTGGGCGCGCTGGCATACACGTTTAGCGATACGTTCTGGTTCTCCGCCGTGGAAGGCGAGGTGTATGCATCATCGTCCTTCTTCACCGCCGTGGTGTTCTGGCTGATACTCAAATGGGACGAGCACGCAGATGAGGAAGGTTCTGACCGCTGGCTGGTAGCCATCGCTTATCTGATGGGTCTGAGTATCGGCGTACACCTGCTGAACCTGCTGACGATACCTGCCATCGCGTTAGTGTATTATTTCCGCCGGTACGAGTTCTCATGGAAAGGACTGATTTATGCGTTCCTTGCGTCGTGCGCCATCCTGCTGGTAATCCTGTACGGAATCATCCCGGGTGTACCGACCGTCATCGGCTGGTTCGAGCTGCTGTTCGTGAACGTGTTCGGCTGTCCGTTCAATACGGGTCTGGCGGTATCGCTTGTGCTGACAGGAGCTCTGCTTATCTGGGGAATCATCTTCACACACCGTCGTGCGAACCGCGAATACGAGGAGAACAGCCGTCAGGGTTCCGGCAAGGGCAGTCAGTTATGGCGATGGCTGAATACAGGCGTCATCATGCTGACCGTCATCCTGATAGGTTACAGCTCCTATGCCGCTCTGGTCATCCGTTCAAATGCAGACACTCCGATGGACCAGAACAGCCCGGACAATGTGTTCTCGCTGAAGTATTATCTGAACCGTGAGCAGTACGGCGACCGTCCTCTGTTCTACGGCCAGACGTACAACGCACCGGTAGAGCTGCGCATAGAAGGCAACATGTGCGTTCCCGTGGAGAAGAAAGGTCACGCACAGTACGCTCCGGCACCCGAGGAGGAAGGCAAGAAAGACCGCTATGTGATAACGGGTTACAAGTCCGAATACGTGTATATGAAGCAGTTCTGTATGCTCTTCCCGCGCATGTATTCATCGCAGGCAAGCCATGTTCAGGCATACAAGGAATGGGCAGAGGTGAAGGGCAAACGCGTGCGGTACGACTACTGCGGACAGCAGAAAACCGAATACTGCCCGACCTTCGGCGAGAACCTGCGGTTCTTCTTCCGCTATCAGGTCAACTTCATGTACTGGCGGTATTTCCTGTGGAACTTCGTGGGCCGTCAGAATGACCTGCAGAGCTACGGCGACCTGACCAAAGGCAACTGGATAAGCGGTATTCCGTTTATCGACAACGCGATGTTAGGCGACCAGAGTCTTCTGCCGACGGAACTGAAGGAGAACAAAGGACACAACGTCTATTATTTCCTGCCGCTGCTGTTAGGCATCATCGGTATCGTATGGCAATGCGGCAAGAAAATTACGAATGACGAATTACGAAAGACGAATTATATCGGCTGGAAGAGCTTCACGCTGACGTTCCTGCTGTTCTTCCTGACCGGTCTGGCAATCGTCATCTATCTGAACCAGACTCCCTATCAGCCGCGTGAACGCGACTACGCGTATGCAGGTTCGTTCTATGCGTTCTGTATCTGGATAGGTCTGGGTGCGCTGGGCATCATTGACTGGCTGAACAGCGCGCTGAAGAGCGAAAAAGGCAAAGCCCTTGTGGCAGTTGTTGTGAGCATCGTGTGTCTGGGTGTACCGGCATTGATGGCTCAGCAGAACTGGGATGACCACGACCGCAGCCAGCGTTACTCGTGCCGTGACTTCGGCGCCAACTATCTGAAATCGTGCGAGGAACAGGCAATCCTGTTCTCCAACGGCGACAACGACACCTTCCCACTGTGGTACAACCAAGAGGTGGAAGAAGTGGGCACCGACAAGCGTGTGTGCAACCTGAGTTATCTGCAGACCGACTGGTATATCGCCCAGATGAAACGACCGTATTACGAGTCCGAGGCGCTGCCGATTTCATGGGAATACAAGGATTATATGCCCGGCGCGAACGAGATAGCGCGTGTGGACAACCGTCTGGGTCAACCCGTGTCTGTCGAGAAGGCATTCAACTTTCTGCGTTCCGACGACCCGCGCACCAAGAGCCGCGAGGGCGACAACTATCTGCCGTCCGACCAGTTATACGTGGAGACCCCAGACGGCGAGAAGATACTCTTCCAGAAGAAACGTATGTACACCCGTTCGCAGATGATGATTATGGAGATGCTGTCCACCAACAAGTGGCAGCGACCGATGTATTTCTGCGCGACCGTAGGCAACGACTACTATTTAGGTCTTGAGCCGTGGATGGAGCTGACCGGTCTTGCCTATCAGATAACCCCCGTCCGGAGTCATGACGGCCAGCCGCGTGTGAACTCGGAGAAGATGTACGACAACATGATGCACAAGTTTGCGTACGGCAACATGAACATCCCGGGCATCTATATCGACGAGAACCTGATGCGCATGTGCCGCACTCACCGTATGATGTTCGCCCAGCTTGCCGAACAACTGCTGCGTGAGAACCAACGCGAGAAAGCCCTTGAAGTGCTTGACTTCGCCGAGGAACAGTTGCCGGGTTACAACATCCCGTATGACTACACATCCGCTTCGATGGCATCGATGTATTTCCTGCTGGACGAGGACGAGAAAGCACTCGCCATCATGGATGCAGTGGCTCAGACCTGCGTAGAGTATATCCGTTTCGCCCAGTCGCTTGACCGCAAACAGCGCAGCGCAATGAACCCGACCACCGAACGGCAAGCCGCCATTCTGTCGTATGTGCTGCAGACCTGCGAACGCAACGGACATACAGATTTTGTCGATAAATACTACGGCGACTACGCCGCATATGTAAAGTAATTACAAATTACGAATTACGAATTACAAATTACGAATGAATACAATCAATAAGATTCCGGTCTTGCTGCTGACAGGCTATCTGGGCAGCGGCAAGACCACTCTTCTCAACCGCATTCTGACGAATACCAAGGGTATCCGTTTTGCGGTCATCGTCAACGACATAGGCGAGGTAAACATTGACGCGTCGCTCATCCAGAAAGGCGGCGTGGTGTCGCAGAGCAACGACTCTCTGGTGGCTCTGCAGAACGGTTGCATATGCTGCTCTCTGCAGACGGATCTGATACAGCAGCTGCACGACCTCGTAGCCAAGAAGGCGTTCGACTATATTGTCATCGAAGCCTCCGGTATCTGCGAACCGGCACCTATCGCGCAGACACTCTGTTCGTACGCGCAGATGGTTCCGCAGTTTGCACAAGACGGTCTGCCCGTGCTGGACTGTATCTGCTCCGTAGTGGACGCGCTACGGCTGCGCGACGAGTTCGGCAACGGCAAGCAATTAGGACATGTGACCAAGGAAGAAGACCTTGCTGCGCTGGTGACCGAACAGATAGAGTTCTGCAACATCATTCTGCTGAACAAGGCGTCGGAAGTGAGCGAAGAGGAACTGGACCGGATTAAATCCATCGTTCGTGCTATCCAGCCGACCGCACAGATTATCGAGACCAACTACTGCGACGTGAATCTGGAACTGCTGCTGAACACAGAGCTATTTGACTTTGACAAGACGGCAACGTCGGCTACGTGGATTCGGGAGGTGGAGGACGCGCGTCATCACCACCATGACGATGATGAGGAAGAAGAGCATGAGCATGAACATGAACACGAGCATGAACATCACCACCATCATCACGACCACGAACACGGCGAGCATGACCACTTGGCGGAATACGGCATAGAGACGTTTGTCTATTATGCGCGCAGACCGTTCGACCTCGGTCTTTTCGATGAGTTCGTAGCAGCTCACTGGCCCAAAGATGTCATCCGCTGCAAGGGCATGTGCTATTTTGCAGAGGAGTACGACATGTGCTATCTCTTCGAGCAAGCCGGTCGTCAGTTCAATCTCCGCAGAGCAGGCGAGTGGTTCGCCACCATGCCCAAGGAGGAGCTGATGCAACTGATGGCGGATGACGCCCAACTGCGCAAGGACTGGGATGACCAATACGGCGACAGAATGCAGAAACTGGTGTTCATCGGGCAGCACATGGACAAGAAAGCGATAACCGATGCGCTGGACCATTGTCTGCAATAGTAAAGGGCATTTCTAAAATAAACAAAACGATAAAATACACATAACGAATGAAAGTCAACTATCTTGAATCACGGCATGTCGGTCTGACGGAAGCCGATGAAAAACACATGCTTGACGCCATCGGCGCCGAGTCAATCGAGCAACTCGTCCGCCAGACAATGCCGGCAGATATACTGCTGCCTGAGCCTATTGAACTGGACGAACCCTACACGGAGCAGCAGCAGTTAGAGGTGGCAGAAGTGACACTCAGCGCCAACGAGCCTGCGCGTTCGTATATCGGTCGCGGCTGGTACGGCACCATCACTCCGGCTGTCATCCGCCGAAATATCCTTGAGAACCCGGTGTGGTACACTTCCTATACACCGTATCAGGCGGAAGTAAGCCAAGGACGTCTGGAAGCACTCTTTGTGTTCCAGACCATGGTCAGCGACCTGACAGGACTTCCTCTTGCCAACTGTTCGCTGCTGGATGAGGCGACTTCGGCAGCCGAATCCGTCACTATGATGCGCAATCTACGTACGCGCGAACAGGTGAAAGCGAATGTGTGCAAGGTGTTTGTGGACGAGAAGATATGGGGTAACACCTTATCTGTATTGCGCACGCGTGCGGCAGGTCAGGGAATAGAGATAGTAACCGGCAGTTACGCCGATTTCAGACCGACCGCCGAGTTCTTCGGTGCACTCGTCCAATGGCCCAATGCGGACGGTTCGATAGAGGACTACGAAGGCTTTATCGCCGCCTGCCATAAGGCGGGACTCAAAGTGACCGTGGTGGCAGACCTGATGGCGCTGGCGCTGCTCAAACCGCTGGACGCGGACATCATGTGCGGTACGGCACAGCGTTTCGGTCTGCCGATGGGTTTCGGCGGTCCGACAGCCGGATATATGGCTACACGCGATGAGTTCAAACGAGACATGCCGGGACGAATCATCGGCTTGAGCAAAGACAAATACGACCATCCGGCTTTCCGTCTCGCTCTGCAGACACGCGAACAGCATATCAAACGCGAACGCGCCACATCGAACATCTGTACGGCAGAAGCGCTGTCGGCTATGATGGCAGGTATGTACGGCGTCTATCACGGCGCGGAAGGAATACGCGAGATAGCGGAAGGCATCCATGGCAAAGCGGTCTATCTGAGCGAGATGTTACAGGCATACGGCTATAATCAGGAGAACGCCGAGTTCTTCGACACCCTCAAGATTACGCGTGACGAAGAAGGATGGGTGGATGCGTTGCGCGAGGTGGCGGAAGATAGCGGTATCAACCTCTATTATGCGCCCGAAGGATGGGTAGGTCTGTCGATTGATGAGACGGTGGACCTATATGACATGAACGAACTTATCTCCATCTTCGCGGAGGTGAGCGGCAACCGTGAACAGCTGGAAGACAGCGACGAGGCGTTCCACAGGCTCTGGGCGATTGACGAGAGCCGTGTGCGCGATGTCGATTACATGCAGGCGGAGGTCTTCAAACGCTATCATACCGAGACGGAGCTGATGCGTTACCTCAAGCGTCTGGACCGCAAAGACATCAGTCTCGCCACCTCCATGATTCCGTTGGGCTCGTGTACGATGAAGCTCAACCCTGCGGCAGCGATGATTCCTGTCACCTTCTCCAAGGCGATGAATGTCCATCCGCTGGCACCGCAGGAGCAGGTCATCGGCTATCAGTCTGTCATGGAGCAGCTGGAGGACCAGCTATGCGCCATCACGGGCTTTGACGCCTGCACGCTGCAACCCACGTCAGGAGCAGCCGGCGAGTACACGGGGCTGGTGGTCATCCGCGATTATCTGCGCCGTCAGGGGCAGAGCAACCGCAAAGTGCTCCTCATTCCCGCTTCGGCACATGGCACCAACCCTGCTTCCTGTGTGCAGGCAGGTTTCACGCCTTGTGTGGTCAGATGTGACGAGCAGGGCAATACCGACCTTGCCGACTGGAGACAGAAAGCCGAAGAGAACAGAGAGACCCTTGCCGGATGTATGATTACCTATCCGTCCACGCACGGTATCTTCGAGCAGGCTATCCGTGAGATGATAGAGATTGTCCACGCCAACGGCGGTCTGGTGTATATGGACGGCGCGAACATGAATGCGCAGATAGGCTGGACCAACCCGGCGTTTATCGGTGCCGACGTGTGCCACCTCAACCTGCATAAGTCGTTTGCTTCGCCTCATGGCGGAGGCGGTCCCGGAGCAGGAGCGGTATGCTGCACAGCGGTTCTTGCCGACAGTCTGCCGACGGCTGACGCGAACCGTGTGTCGTCCGCACTCTACGGCAACGCCAATATGGCACTCATCTCTTGGGGCTATATCGCCATGATGGGTGCCGAAGGACTGCGTCATGCCACGGCTGCGGCTATCCTGTCGGCAAACTACATGGCACATCGTCTCAAAGAGGCGTACGGCATCGTCTATACCGGTGCCACGGGCAGAGTAGGGCATGAGTTGATTCTTGACTGCCGCCAGTTCCATGCGCTCGGTATCACCGAGGCGGATATTGCCAAACGTCTGATGGACTACGGTTATCATGCGCCTACGCTCTCTTTCCCGGTACACGGCACGCTGATGGTGGAGCCGACAGAGAGCGAGTCGCTGCAGGAGATTGACCGTTTCTGCGACGTCCTCCTGCAGATACGTCAGGAGATAGCCGACATCGAGTCCGGCGTAGCCGACAAGACGGATAATGTGCTGCTCAATGCGCCGCATCCCGAATATGAGGTGGTGGCTGACGAGTGGACGCATCCTTATACGCGCCGGCAGGCTGCATATCCGACAGAATGGGTGGCACAGACCAAGTTCTGGTGCCCTGTTGGACGTGTGGACAACGGCTTCGGTGACCGTAATCTGGTAGCTAAATTCTAACACTCAAAATCATTGTATTTTGCAACAGAAACGTATTCATAAGGATATGACTCAGCTCCGCGAACATCTGGCTTCCTATCGCAAGATGTTACCGTGGATAACGCTTAAGGAATTGCTGCTGATAACGGTCAGCACCATTCCTTATGCGCTGACAGTCAACCAGTTGCTGGTGCCGCACGCGATTGTCGGAGGCGGAGTGACCGGTCTGTGCGAGATTATCTATTTCGCCACAAACACGTATGTGCCTATCTGGTTTTCCAGTGCGCTCATCAATATCATCCTGCTGGTTATTGCGGCAATCACAGTAGGCAAGCGTTATGCCATGCGCACCATATGGGGTGTGATGTGGCTGACCATCTGGCTCAAAGTGATTCCTATCGCCCAAGTGCCGCTGCTGACGGATTCGTTCATGGCGGTGGTTATAGGAGGGCTGTTTACCGGATGTTTTCTTGGCATCTGTTTCCTCAATAACGGTTCCACCGGAGGTACGGACATCATCGCGATGATTGTCAATAAATACCACCATTTGCCGATGGGGCGTGTGCTGCTGATGGCAGATATGACGGTCATCTCGTCTGCTTTCTTCCTTCCTACGATACAGGCGGCAGGCACGCAGGGTGCGATAGAGAAGATTCTCTTCGGTCTGACCTACACCTTCATGTGTTCCACGGCGGTGGACTGGGTGATGAACAGGATGCGTCAGTCGGTACAGTTTATGATTTTCACCAAGAAACCCGACGAGATAGCCGAAGCCATCATCACGCAGGCACACCGTGGCTGCACGTTCTTGGAGGCGGAAGGCGGATTCAACAAGCAGCCGATGAAAGTGGTCACCACGATTGCAAGGTCGTATGAGTCGGCTACTATCTTCCGCTTGGTTCGTGCCATAGACCCTAACGCCTTCGTCAGCCAGAGTCAGGTACGCGGCGTCTTCGGGCAGGGCTTTGACCCGATGGCAAACGGGAAATAACTTGGTATGTAGTGTTTGGAGGTAAGGCTATGCTGCGCTATCGTCATTTTGTAAATCCTCATAATGCGCCGAGTAGGTCGCATGTCAGGACGGTGTTTGAGTATCTGGCAATCATCTTCGGCATCTTCCCGATGGCATTGATGGTGAACTGGGTGCTGTTGCCTCACGCGTTTGTAGGAGGCGGTCTGACGGGAATCTGTTCTGCTATTTATTATGTCACGGACGGGGTGTTCCCGACGCTGTTTCCTGACTACGGAGGTGCTGTCCCTGTGTGGCTGACCACGTTTGTGTTTAATTTCATCCTCCTGCTGATTGCCGGTTTCACGGTGGGCTGGCGGTTTACTGTTCGCACAATGGTGGGTGTGACGGCTATCACGTTCTGGTACCGTGTCATTCCTATCCTGCCGGAACCTATCATCGAGGACCCATGGCTCGGAGCCATCATCGGCGGTTTTGTCTTCGGGCTTTCGTTAGGTTGTGTCTTGGCGGCGAACGGATCGTCAGGAGGTACGGATATCGTGGCGATGATTGTCAATCATTATCATGATATATCGCTGGGTAATATTATGCTTGTGTGCGATATTGTCATCATTGCCTCCGCTTTCTTTCTGCCTCTGCCGGAGAGCATGCTGCAGGAAGGCGGCAATCCGCTCTATCTGCATATCAAACGGATCCTATATGGTGTGGCGATGACCATCTCTTATACGGTGGCGGTGGACTGGCTCATGGCGAGAATCCATCGCTCCGTGCATTTCTTGATTTATTCTGCCAAGTACGACGAGATAGCCACCGCTATCAATACGACGGTAAACCGGGGTGTGACGGTCTTGGACGGTACAGGATGGTATTCCAAGCAGCCGGTCAAGGTGATCTCCGTCCTTGTGCGCAAGCCCGAGAGTGCGCAGGTGCTTTCCATAGTGCACAGGATTGACCCGGGTGCGCTGGTCTCGATAGCCGATGTAGAAGGTGTCTTCGGTTCCGGCTTTGACAAGATCAAAGCCAAATAACTTGGTGATAACGCACACAGTCTGCCGATGGCATCCTTTGCAACCAAAACAAAAGAAGACCTGCTTGCTCAAGTAAACTTGGACAGACAGGTCTCTTGTTTTGTTTGCGGAAAGTGATGGATTCGAACCCCCGGTCTCCTATTATCCTTTTTGGTGCTGTTTTATGCTCCTGAACAGCGGGTTAATCTCCATACCACGGCACGCCGTACTTGACGGGTGTGGGTTCGTCGGGGGCAGGAGCGGGATTCGGCATTGGAGGCGGCGGTGTCACCACGTCCTGTTGAGGCTGGGGAGCAGGGGAATCGGTAGCGGTTTTGGATACGCCGCATCCCGCAAGACCGATACTAACTGCACCGAGTACGCAATTAATGCGCGTGATAAACCGTTTATTCATTGCATCAGGGTTTTTGTGCGCCATAACCGGACTTAGCACCGAAGAGTTGGAGCGCTTTGTCGAAGTTATAGCGGTTACCGTACATGGATACGCGTATGGTCTCGGAGCCCTGTTGGTTCATGCCGATCGCCGAGCGGAACTGGTTCGCTGCCGAGTTACGGTCAAAAGAGCTGCTGCTCACCACTTTCAGTTTGGCGAACGCTTCGAGGTAGTCCTGATCCAAGGCCTTGATGAAGGAATCGCCTTGTTTGAGTTCGAAGTTACCCTCTACTTTCGGGATGATAGCTTCGTCAAGATCTTCAAACTGCTCCACCTTGACGTTGGTCCATTTACCACCACCGGTCGGAGGCAGTTGGAGGTCGGCTGCATTCATAAAGAAAGCATTGTCGTAGATGTTCGTCTTACGTTTGGCTTCGATAACTTTGTCGGGTCCGCTGAGTACGTGGGTACGTGCGATAGCTGCGTAGTTATTGCAAGCGAAGATATTATGATGAATGTCGCAATTTACCTTTGTCATACACTCGTATCCGTATCCCATATCGCCCATCTCTTTATCGCGGCACCAAGAGAAGGCAACCGTGTTATGATGGAAGTTGACGTGGGATGCTTCGCCGTTCTTGTCACCGCCGTCGATACGACAAGCACCATAGCGATTGGAGATGAAGATATTGTTGCATATTTCCACTTCGCCGCAACGGGTTCCGAACTGGAGCGCGAAATAAACGCCGTTGGCAAAGACGCAGTTCCGGATGATAACGTTTCCAGCGATCCAGCCGTCGGAATGGAAGATCTGATGCTCCACTTGAGGCGGGATAGCATCCACCATACGACCGGTCTCGAATTTTTTGGACGGGCAACCGTTACGCGGGTCGGACGGGTCGGCAGGCATGTAGTGGTTCTCGTAACCGAGGTTGATAAAAATACCGTCAATGACGAGGGTGCCTTTAGGCTTGGTTGCCATGACATCATCGAGGGCTTTGTTGGTGTGAATCACACCCTTGCTGCCGTTCGATCCGAGTTGCTCTTGAGTCGGCTCCATGCGGGTGATGTACTTGAGCGGGTCACGTTGGGTAAAATCGCTGTTCCAACCGCCTTCGAGGGTGATGAAGTTGTAGATCTCGATGTAGCCGGAGTTCATATAACCGAGGTAGTTACCTTCGGCAACCCGTACGACGGCACCGTTCTCGCCGTTGTCACGGATGAGATTGAGGACGGCTTGGATGTCTTTCTTGGGCGTTGCGGCACTTTTGCCGTCTGCACGGGCAGAACCCGTTGCGCTAACGTAATAGACAATCCCGTTACCTTTGACGGCATCTGCAGCAGCTTTGTCCGCTTGGGCTTTCTGCTCTTTCTCTACCTCATTCTTTTTGTTAGCCTGATTAATCGCACCGGTGATTCGACCGAATTGTGCTTGCATCGGCATGGCGGTCAGGAAAGCAGCCACCATGAGGAAAATAATTGATTTTGTTCTCATAATGATTGATATTTAGGGTAAAACTTGTTGATTTTCGAGTCCTTTGCCGTGATAGCGTTGGATGACGGACTGCGGACGCATCCAGAATTCGTCGTAATAGGAGACGATGACTTGGGTTCGGGAACCGTCAGCGAGCGTTATCTGGCGTATGATAGCCGGGCTGTCATACATGGCAAAGACGGAAGAACCGTATGTCCTCATGTTGTAGTCGTCCTGCTTGACGAAAGTGATTTCCATACCGCAGCTCTCGAGGTTGGTACCTACCATATAGAGGGTGTCGCCTTCGTTGGAGAGCACCTTGAAATAGACATCTCCATCGGTCCACCAGCTGCCGACGGGAACAGAAGAGATGGGTAACACTTCGCAATGATGACCATCCAACGCCGGCAGTTCGAAGGGTTCGCGCAGACGCATCGTCTTCTCGTCCACCATATCGGATGCTATAACGGTCTCGTCCTGTTTCTCGGTCTCATCTTGCTTGTGGATGAAGGAGACGTAGATGGTGAGGACAAAGAAACCAATGATGGAGACGAGTACACCGCCAAAGAAGCAGACAATGCCGATGGTCCAGTTTTTAGCTTTGGGAGTCATAGGAGTATTCAGTAATCAGTTTGTATATTTGTAAGCATGCGGGGGTTCAATCCCGCATGGCCTCCGCAGGCGCTATCCTCGTACACGTTCCACGACCACGTCGTGAAAGTAGGTACTCGGATGCGCTCTGCTCTTCCCACAAATTAAAATTTGCGGGAGCCCTGAGAATTACTCGACTTGTACGCCTTGTGCGTTGTAGATCTTGCCGTCACGGATGATGAATAGTTGACCGTTGCGGATAATCTTCTGAACACTGACAGCTGAAGGCTGAACGCTCTCAATGTCGGTAGTGGTTCCACCTGCTTGGGTGAGGTAAGCCACCTTGTCGATATTGAGGACACCGTTAGTGGAGCTGGTGTTCATCAGATCCCAATAAACCTGAATATACGTGCCAGCACTCCAAGTCTGTCCTTCAGCCGGATAGACAGTCAGTGTTTCTTCGGAACCGGAGATAGTCTCGGTGCTCGGAATGGTATAGAGCAAGTTCGTGTAAGCGGCATCGCTATATACTTTGACACCCCACTCGTTGACACCCATCTGTGCGCCCTTTGTGAACGAACCGTTGGCATAATATACCTTCACGCCTTTGACTTCCGTGCTAAACGCATTCTTGTTGGCGATATAGACAGGGTTAGCATTGGCGAGGTTTGCGCTCTTAGCACCCATCTTGACATAGTTCCAACTACCTCCGTTATTCTGGCCGCCGAATACGTTCCATGCGTCATCATACGTCCATGCGTCGGTGTAACCGGTATGCTTGGTCTTAGTGGTTGTAAAGTCGCAAACATAGGTTTCCTCCAACTGGTCTCCGGACGACGCTTCTTTATATACCGCTACTACCAAGGTGTAGTCATGAGACGGAGTGAACGTGTACGGCAGGTCGGAACCTACGTTCTGGTTATCCACCAACCAATAGTCGAATTCCCATCCTTCGTCGATGTCGGTCACGTTGAGACTAAGCGGACCGTCTGCATAGAAGCAAGGATCGCCCTGGTAGGACTCAAGCGGTGTACCGTTCTGGTCATACACCGTACCGTGGTCGGAAGTGACAAAGACGGTGTAGTAGGATGCGGAAGAGCGGTAGTGTGCTACGATAAATGCTTCCTCGTCTGAGATCGTGTAGCTGAGCGGGCGGGTGGTACCTGCGTTCTCACCGTTCACAGTCCAGTGGTCAAACTCCCATCCTTCGTCGATATTGCGCACGTTGATCGACAACTCGGTGCCTTCAGCCTCCTCGAAATAAACATCCCGTTGCAGGTAGATGTCGTACGGCTCGACGGTAGCATCGTGGCCGTTGGTGTCATACGGTTCGCCGTAGCCGCCGCTGACATGTACCTTGTATTTCGGAGTAGAAGGAATGTTACCTCCGCACAGACCGTCCACTACACCCGTAATGTAACCGCCACCTGTCATATTCATACTGATGACAGCCACATAGGCGGTTTCCTCATCGTTGAGGCTGATGATGACGGAACCTCCGTCATCGTAACGCTCAATGGCAGTCATCTCGCCCTGCTCGATGGTAATCACACCACCTTCATTGTAGTTGAGGGTGTATATGCCGCGCAGATCATCCAAGCTTTCCGGATTAATCGTGATTACAAATACATAGCCGTCCTGATTGGCAGTGATGAGGTCGCCTGTGTTCAGGTCGTAATACATGCTTTCGTTTGTGAAGAATGCGATGGACAACACTCCTCCATTCTCGAATTGCGAATCATCAAACTGGCTGCGTACCACGTCCTCAAAGTCTCCGTTACCGGATACGTCGCACAATGCGCCAATCGGTTCCGGACCGTAGCCATTGTCTCCTGCTACCCAGAAGTAACCCTCATCGCCTTCACCGCCGTCCGGGCGTGCGTACCCAAGACCGGTGCAGGTAGAGCAATAGCGTGAGCCTTTACCGCCCTTCAGTTTGTTGCAGTTATTGAACATCATGTTGCCACTCATGGAATATTGGCTCCAGTCTTTGTCGCAATAGATGGATACAAGGTTCACGCAGGTAGAGAACATATAATCTACATGCGTCACCTTATTCATGTCAAAGTTGTTGAGGTTGAGCGTAGTGAGTGCCTGGCAGTTTCCGAACATGCCCTCCATGTTGGTTACGTTCGAGGTATTGAAACCGCTCAGGTCTATCGATGCGAGTTTCGGGCAGTCAGCGAACATATAGTGCATAGAGGTCATCTGGCTGGTATTGAGGTATTTGATATTCTCAATCTTAGTCAGGTTTGTGAATTCGTAGAACCAATTTTCGGCACTTGTCGGACGGGCGTTGGCAACGGACGCGTCAAACACCACTTTGGTGACATTCGCGCGGTTGGTGCTCAGCGAAGAGGCTGTCCAGTCCGCATAGCCGCCACGGGAAACACGGCTGGCATCGTAATAGATGGTCATCGTGTTGCCGCTGAATACGCCGTACAGTTCCGTTCCCGTCGCCGTGCGGTTGAATGCAGACCACGGGGACACATTGTAAGCGTCGCCCTGGCTCTCCGAGATATGGAGTGTCACAGTGGACTGGTTCACGCCGGAGAAGACGTTGTTGCCTGTAGTCGGCGGAGTGTTACGCGTGATATAGATATGTCCGTTGTTCGCAATACCATTCTTGAAAGCCTCGTTGCCGATGCTGCTGATCTTGTCCGAGAAATAGATGGAGGACAGACTGCAATTATTGAATGCCAGCTCGCCAATGCTCGTACACTCGGATAAATCCGCGTAGGTCAGAGCAGGACAGCTCTGGAAAGCCTTTTCGCCTATAGTACTGATGTTCTCCAGACGGATGTCGCTTAGCAACGTACAACCTTCGAACGCATGGTCATTGATAGCACCGACTCTTTGTCCGTTACGAGTGGGGTGGAACTCCACTTTCGTCACCTTCTCAAAATACGAGAACGCATATTCGCCGATAGCTTTGTCCGAAGTAGCGTTGAAAATATGTATTTCCTTGGCACTCGGACCTTCGGTCCACCATGGAGTGGTAGTAATATAATAATTATTCGGCATGTCGTTTCCTTCATAATCCACAATCAGACGCTTGTTCTCATCCACATACCAATAGGAATCGATGCGTCTTGAGTAATCGGGATTGGTGGATGAACCCCAGTTCACCGGTTCACCGAAGACGAGCTTGTTGAAATAGGAGCGAACCGTATTCTGCACCGAAGCGGGCCACTGGGTGCCGAGATTTTTCATATTCGCCATGATGACGATTTTCTCACCGTACGCATAGTCCGTATAGTTGGCAATGGCTCCGTTGATGGTCAGGTCTCTTCTTCCGGACGCGATGACGATGGAGGGATACCAGTGAATACCCATTTCGTCAAGCGGCTCACGCAACAGGTACGTACAATTGGTGAAAGGAGCACCGTTGATGGTCTCAATCGCAGGCAGATATGCATAGTCGAGCGCTGTGCTGTAGAATGCCCAGTCGTCAATCTGCTTTACGCGGGAGAAATCAAAATCACCCACATTGGCATCATAGAACGCACCCTCCTTGATGGTAACGAGGTTGGTTGACTCTTCGAATTCAGCATAGTCAGCCATTGATCCTGCGAAAGCGTATTTGCCGATGACTTTCACGCGGTCGGTAAACACGATGTAGCGGATGTTGATGGCATCGCTTAAATTCGTCTTAGACCACGGTGCCGTCGTCTCGCGTTCGCCGATACTGTTAATAATGTAACTGTAATCGGGCACGGTGTCGGTGTCAATCGTCAGCGTCTTGGTTTCAGAAGTGTAGCACCAGGTATCACCGTTCGGGAAGCGCCCGCAGTAATCATAGGCATGTGCGCCCGTTACTGCCACCAGCAGCATGAACGCTAAAAGAAAAAATTTCTTCATAAGCATTTTGTTTTTAATTGGTTAATACTTGTTGTTATGTTAAATTTTGTTCATAACCTTGGCGATCAGTTTGGAGACGATGCCGGTCACGGCACCCAGAAGCATACCTTTCACGGCTTTTTTCTGCATCTCTTTTTGCTGTTCTTCTGCCTTTTTCTGTGCGTCAGCCTGCACCTGCGCAGCCTGAGCCTGAGCGGCTGCCACTTCGGCTGCTGCCTGCTGCTCAGCTTGTACCTGAGCCTCCGGTTTCGGAGTTTCTTTCTTTTTTGCCATACTGTTGGTGTTTATATAAGTTATTCCGTTATTTTAATTCGTCTTTGCGGCTCAAGGTAGTCATTGGAAATCCGACCTCCGAGGTTGTTCTCCAGGAACTGGACAAAGATATCCCGATACAACACGTCGCCGCGGTAGAGCACCTTGCAGTCCTTGAGCATGTCGTAGAATCCGCCGCCGGTGACGCAGTGGTCGATGGTTGCAATCGAATAGGTGCGTGCCGAATCTATCGGCTCGTAGGCACCGGGCTATCCTACATCGATTGAGAATGTTGTCAACGAGAAGGCCGGCACTCAGAAAGTACTGCTGAACGGCCAGTTGCTGATCATCCGCGACGGCAAGGCATTCAATGCTCAAGGCGCAGAAATGAGATAAAAAGGCGCAGCGCTAAAAAAGAAAGGAGACCCTTCGGGATCTCTTTTTTTGTAAAAAATGCAAGCATTATTATTTTTTTCGTCCAAAGTCTTGTATATTCCATTTTTTTGTAGTACTTTTGCAGCCGAAACATTAAAACAAACATGTCAGGTATCGCTCTTTCTATGTATATATCTTTAATAATCTTCTAATAAAAATCTTTATGAAAACAAAATTCACTTTTTTAGCATTGCTGATAGCAGCAATCGGAATGCTTACTTCTTGCGAAAATGGAGGTGGCAAAGTCAGCTCCATGCAATTTAAACGAATGAATATCGCAGGTGCGAAAGCACTGGCGTTAGCTTCAGATGGTAGTAATCAACAGAACGCACCGGCGCGAATGCCTGCGGCATTGATGGATGAGGGAGATCCGGAGTATAATATCTCCAATCCCATTTTTACGGTTTCCGAGGATGGCACGTTGGTAGAAGTACACTATACCATCGAGGTGGTCGGTAACGGTGAAATCGTGGATATGATCAAGGCGAACATGCGCCTCAAAGCGCAGTACATCTACGCAATCGGTGACGAATGGCTATGGCTCGTCAATTGCGAGTACGACTACCCGGGTATTGAGGATGTGCAGGAGCCTCTGCGCGGTAAGATTCGCGAGTTGATGCACGCCGCGTTTGAATCTAATTTCCTCGTCCGCAGGTCTGATGGTGCACTCTTTGAGTGGTCACGCGAACAAGGTCGCCCGCAACGTGGTCGTGGCTATTGGAAGCCGAGCGATGTGTATGGCGAAGTGGAAACAATGGGCAAAGACTTGTTCACATGCCCTTCTATGGGTGGCTTGGATGATTATTACGGAAGAGTCTATAAATTGGAGGACAAAGGCGACTACCTGAATGTAGTGAATATGCTTAACAGTACGCAGCAAGCTGAATGTCTGCTCCCCGACAGCCGTGGCATATTCGGCTCTATTATCTACGAACAGGGCGCATTCATTTTTCCTGACAAGCCGGGTGAAACCCAATTGGTTTGGTCCAAAACAGAAGAAGGGAAAGAGCCCTATGGCAATATCCATTTGGTCAGCATAAACAATACATTATATGCTATCGGTTTCAAATATACCGAAGATATGTATGTTACAGATGCTTCGTTATTAGCCATTGAGCATATCACAGATCCACAGGATATGTGGATTGCAACAGATGTACTTGTTAACTTAGACAAAACTGCGGCGGAGTCGCTCCAGACAATACTATGGAATCCAAACGCACAATACCCGTTCAAGAGACCGTATAAAACCTCTGTCATGACGTGGTGGCAAGGCAATGCCATCTATTCTGTTGACCCGATAGCCAAGACCGTTGCTAAACGTGTGCTGCCTGCACACTATCCCGGCGATGAGAATAGTTATTATGACGGCATAGCCTATTCCGTAGACGACCCGCAAAACCCGCTGCCGAGTTCGTTCTATATCTGCGACCTATCGAAAGATGCCGCCGAGGAAGTGACCATTGATTACAGCGCTTTGGCTGAATATCTGATGAAGATTGTTCCCGGTAAGAGCGGTTCTATCAGCTACGATCCCAATACGCAATCGTTCAGATCGTCTCTCATGTTGACGGATGGCACTATGCTGAACATCTATATCTATGTATCTGGCGAATATAAAGGCAAGGCGCTCGTTTTCCGTGAGGGCGAAAACACCGCAGGACAAGTCATCTCTGTCATGGTTCGTCTCAGCTAAATTAATTCGTAATTTTAATTTCTATGAAACCTCGTTTCATTTACGCCCTTGCGGTCATAGTGGCTGCAATAGGCTTGACCTCCTGCCAAGGCGGTGGCGGGAGCGGAAAACTCAAAGAACTGGAGTTCAAACGTATGCACTTGGACGGAGTTAACGCGCTTGCCTTAGCTTCTATCAGTTCTGATGCACAAAATGCGCCACGGCGTGCTCCTGCTGCTGAAGGCGACACCGTTTATGATATGAGAGACCCCATCTATTCCGTTTCGGAAGATGGTA
>JAFSLP010000005.1 GCA_017448345.1 Paludibacteraceae bacterium
TAACTATTTTCTAACCAAAAACAATTACGATTATGGCAAGATGTTACGTTGGTACTTACGGAAAGTACAATGGTGGAAGTTTAGCGGGCGGCTGGCTTGACCTGTCGGACTACGCTACTTATCAGGACTTCCTGAAAGCGTGCAAGGAGTTGCACAAGAACGAGAGCGACCCGGAATTTATGATACAGGACTGGGAGAGTTTGCCCGATGGCTTCCCTGCTGAAGAGTGGATTGGCGAGGATGATTTCAACGACATCAAAGCGGCTATGCAGGAGGAAGAGAAAGTGTCGGTGCGCATCATCGACTACTCTGAAAAAGCCTTTGCTCTCGTTGGCGAGACGAAGACCATCAAGGATAATCTCAAATCTCTTGGAGGTCGGTTCAATTCTAAGTTGTCGTGCGGTGCCGGATGGGTATTCCCGAAGAGCAAACTCACTACCGTGCAAGCGTTCCTGGATATGGGCGTGATGGAGAAGCGCGAGCCCGCACAGAAACGAGACGAAGCATTGTGGGAGGAGTTCAGAAAACGCATCTTAAAAGCGGAGGGCGGCAGAGAAAACCTTGTCGAACGGCATCTGAAAGAAGCATCTGAAATTATGATGACGGACTGCGGAGTGATACTTGTATTCGACAAGCAACCTGTGGATGCAGGCACGTTCTGGTTCCATGACGAGGGTCCGAACTATGAGTATTACAAGAAGGTAACGGAGTCCGACAAGACTAAGACCGAGTACTTTATGCGTGCAAATTTGGAGAAGATAGATAACCTCATTAAGGAGTTAACCGAACGCAAGAACCAATGGGGTGACGAACTTGTGCCGGTATTCCATGAGCATGAATGGTGTTCGGTCGGTCTGCTTGGATGGGGTAACTCTATCTACATGATGAAGGAGTATGATGTACGGAGCGACGAGCAAGACCCACGCTCTCGTAACTATACCCATCGGATGACTGAGAATGACGCCAAGAAAGCACTTGCTATCTTGAAGAGCGAACGCGCCAAGTTCGAGAAGAGATTGCAAACCTATCTGAAGAGATACGGAGTGAGCAAGATTAGTTTCGGAACCTATTGGGCAGACCGATGAAACGCAGGAAGACTGATGGCATGGGTCTCGAAGACATGCGCAAGCAATTACACATGCACGAAGAGGCTCTTGCCGATGCCAAAGAACGGCTTGCGAATAGCAAGGCGTGGAAAGACTGCTTCATATATAATGGAGTGGTCAAGTATCATGAGTTCCGTATAGAAAACTATCGTTCAATGATTAAAAAGGAGGAGCAGCCATGAATGAAATCATTATCAGCGTCCACAATTGGGGGCGCGTATCTGACCAAGATGTCCTGCGTGTTGTGCGCGATGCTATCAATTGTTCCATCAAGTACGAGAGCGACAGGACTATAAACCATCACCACTATTGGCATGACCCAGACAGGCATGTCGAGTTACAAATCACTTTCAAATAAATGTCCTATGACACGCAAACAAATTGAGAAAGCAGCCGAGGCAACCGGCTGGAATGTTACCATTTACAAGTGGGATAAGAAAGAGGACGGAGGATATGACATCGCATTTCAGATGTACACCGACTTCGGTCAAGATGTGAATGAGGAGTTCTCGGTTGTACATCTGGAGGACATCAAGCATGAGGTCTATGAACGATGGGAAAACTATGATCCGAGCGAAGAGGCTTCCCTCTGGCTTGACGATACAGGTCATGGCAAGAACGGCGCACCGCACAAAATGGAGGATGTACTGAACGACATGAAAGAGGTCGAGGAAGCTTTGAGAAATCTATGCAACGCGCTGTATGGTAACTACGTAGAGGAACAAAAGAAATCCGACTTCGCAAGCCAAGCCGAAAAATTAAGAAGAGATTGCCTCTATGCACTCACATCCATCAGTCATCGCGGCAGACCAAGCCGGTTGGGATATAGCGATGCGAAAGCATTTGACAATCCCGACAAGTGCAGCAAGTATGAGGAGATAATCTATTTGTTTGACAAATGGGTGCTTCTCGATGGCGACGGACTGCAATACGATGTCAATGTAATGCCGCTTGAAGAGTTCTGCGAGATGGTAGATGCAATAATTAACGGGAAGGAGGAATAGTTATGACAAAAGTAGAATTTATAGCACGGCATGTATCGCCGGTTGGAGCCAAGTTTGAACCGTCAGCAGGCTTCTTAAAAATAACTCATGCTTGTGGCTGCATCCTGACACAGACGGCAGGTCATCCAGATCATGCAGAACTATGTGGAAAGCACACGAAAGAGTACGCTAACTTACCAAAGGAGGAATAATTATGATTGCTATTCAGCCCACAAGTTGTGGATTTCGTATAGTCCATAACGATGTAGTACCAGACAAAGAACATAGCAGTGCATTTGATATGGTACTGAAAAACGAACGCCGTTTGAATGGCGAGGTGGTCAAGATTACAAAGCGCATAGAACGCAAAGCATTCAAATGTAGATGCTGCGGTTCATGGTGGATTGAGTCAATCACATCGCCGCTCCTGTGCGAGAGTAATGAATACCAAAAAGAAGGGAGGGATAAGCCATGCCACAAATGAAGAGACTAATCGAATTGGAACGCTATCATGTGTTCCGTTTTGCCGGAGAAGAAAGACTCCGACTGCTCAACGAGAACCACATCAGCGAAGATGACCCGCAGCGCATTCAGTTTGAGTACCATACCATTTACAAAGATGGTCGCACCAACCTGAACGGAGTGTGCCGGTTCAACAGACTATTCGCAGAGACACAGATGGTCGTGGACCTCGGAGACTTCTATGATTGGATGAAAGAGAACCATCCAATCCGCTACAAACGAGAGAACTGGGAAGCATCAAGACCTAAAGAATAGGAGGAACTATTATGCACGCAGTAACAATTACATTTGACAGAGGACGAGAGTCTGACGCCAGCACTCGTACCTTTGAGGTTGTCGGAAACGTAGTACGAGCAACCGAAGATGCTATCATTCGTATTCTGAACAAGGAGAAAAGGGCTATCAATAAATGGCTGCTCTTCGGACGGGTGAATATGAACGTGTGCTTTCAGGAAACAGGTGAGGTAATAGCCACCGGATGGTATGACTACAATGCTTTTTCCGGGCATGGCGAGTATCAATTTCAAATGGAGAGATAACTATGAGTCATTGTATTGCAACAAGCATCGTCATTAAGGATGACAAAATCATCATCAAGGGCGGAGACAATAATGTCGTGCCGCGTCACAGCTATACTGTCGAGGTGAAACGTACGCCGGAGGACATGCGCATCTTCGTCAAGCAGGACCTGATGGGTGGCTGCATAAAACCTACTCCGTCCGCCAATGATTATTTCTGGTGGTGGATGATGCGTCGCCCGATGTGGGAACGCTATCAGTACGAGACAATCACCATCCATGAACTTGATAGTTTGATGGAGGAGATACTGATGGAATGGGGCTTGCGCAGAGACCGTCAGCACTATGCCATCATGCTCTTCGACTTGAACGGCAACCGCCGTGGCTACCTCAAACCCAAAAGAGGACTGGTCATCGGCAGTAATGAGCCGGTCTATATGAGTATGTATAAGGCTGTCTATATCAAGCATACCTACGAAAGACAACTGACTGGGTATGGCTACAAGGCTGTGATTGTACACAACCCATAAACAAAAGGAGGCAATATGAAAATCTATATCGCCGGTTCGTTCGCTACAGAGCATGAGCGAAAGTCCCTTGAACACATGATCGAACTTGCACGTACAAAGTACCCTATTGATGGCTTCTTCATACCGATGGAGCATAAGGTAGAGAACGCTTGGAGCATGACTAATCCGGCATGGGCACAAGAGGTATTCAATATCGACCTGACTGCCATGCGTCGCTCGGATCATGTCATAGCAATGTACACAGGGCACCGCAGCACAACTGGTACTGCCTGGGAACTTGGGTTTGCACATGCTCTTGGTATTCCTATCACGTTGTACATACCTGCATGGGCAAAGAAGAATGACTTTTCCCTGATGGTTCTCAACGCTGCAAGTAATTACATGGACGAGACTGGAGAGGTACATCCTGTCTCATTCGATTGGTTAAATCAATTCAATCAAAAGTAATATGGAACAGACTAAACTTATCGACCGTGTAGTGGTCGAGATTATGGCGCAGGATGGTATGGAATTAACCGCCCGCAACATAGCCAATCAACTCCGCATGATAGCGGACGAGATTGAAGATGGTACCAAAGGCAACAACTATACCGATACGGATTGGACGAACGAGTCGCGCGATAGCAAGGTAGAGTTTGAGGTTCTTTGGGAACATGAGTGTACTAATTATGGAGGCTTCCGTATGGGAGATGACTCGCTTGTACACAAGGCCTATTATGAAAAGTGCGACGACCCACGTCTGACCCCTCAACAAAGAAAGGAATTAGGCTATGACAAGGAATGAACAGAACATGCGACAACCGCATAACCGCTCGCTCGAAGAAGTGATACAACATTTCTTCGGAGTAAAGCGAGTGTTCCGCAAGAAAGACGGAGAGTTTACATCTATAGGTGCAAGAGCCTATGAAAAATTGATAGAGTTGCTATACAATGTCGGCAACCTAACATCCACCGACATGAACAGCATCATCGAAACTCTCGATGAGATAACTCACGAAAACTATTAACTATTATGAAATCCAAAACAGTCAATGAAGTAATCGCCGAATTGCAGCGATTGAAGAAACGCGGTTACGGTGAACACATTCTATTAGTCAGCAATGACGAAGAATGTAATGGCTATCACGAACTATACGGATGGTATGCCGATGAGGGTGAGCCGTTTAGGTATCGTAACGAGCAGACAAAACAAATTGAAACAAGACCAACAGTTAGAATTTCATAAGTGAACGCTATGAGTAACCAATGCACCAACGGATGTCCGCCCGGAACAGACATGCGGACTTGTCCGGGAGTTGAGAACCACACCTGTCCGCTGATGACATGGCAGGGAGACTCGGTAATTATAGGACGCAAACAACAATCATTGTTCAACTAAAAAACAAAAAGCAAAATGAAAATTATTATTGATGGAGTTGAGTATATCGCAACTCCAGTAGGTAAAGACTGTATGCGGAAAGGAGCACGCGAGATTGCTCACAGATATAACGAATGCCCGGAGTTCTTTGACGAGTTGTTGAAGAAAGGCTTTGCATATTACGAACGCGACGATGAGTCTGCGTTGGACACTTGGGCAACGGATGATGGCTTTGTATTCTTTGCCGCAGACCTATCTGAACTTGCATACAGGAAAGATGATGACCGCTATTTTGAAATCATCAGATACCAAGATGTACGCGGATGGAACATACAGGAGTTCCAAGACAACCTACAAGAGACCAGTTGTGTCGTGCGACATAATGCAGTTACTGCTACTGCTATGCTACTCAAAGATGGAGCCGCTGCAACGGTTGCGGAATTAAGCCGTTGCGGTCAACTAAAAAAGGTCGCTCCATCCATTAAATTCGTAGTAACAATTAAATAATCTGCACAACTATGGCACATTTCGTAACAACCGAGAGCGCAGACGGACTGCGCACAATGCACATTAACCTTGATAACATCAAGGAATTGAAACGGCTGGAGTTCCCATCGGGCGATAGCACAAAGCCGAACACATTCATGTACTTCCTTGATGGGCAACAAATAAGTGCTCTTGAGTACGGATGCATCCGTGGGGCTATTAACCAAATCCTAAAGAAAGGAGATTGACTTATGAAAGTTGGATCCAAAGCACGCAAGACCATCAATGGATGGCTTGACAAAATCCAAGATGGAGACCGCATCTCTTTCAATCACAATGAAGCAGTCATACGCAACGGCTCCGGCTGTGAGTTGGACCGCATAAGTTTAATCCATTAACAGAAACAACCATGACAATAGCAGTATTAGACTACAGTACAGGAGAGGTTGACATCATCAAAGACTGTGTTAACCTGCGTACTAACGAAGAGGTTGAGAACTACCTCACCGGAGTATTACAGTATAACCTTGACGAGATACATTACATGTTCTCGCAAGAGTTGAAAGTGAATGACCTCACACCTATGGACTTTGGAGTTGATGATGTACAAGCAAGTCGCTTCGGAGTGATAGCGGATATTGAGGAGAAGTATCGGTCATTCAAAAACAATGTATGTTGCGAACCACTATATGCTCGTTGCTACGTTACGTTCAACGATGAAGAGAACGGGACGGATGTAGTCATCAAACTGACGAGTGACAAGGACGAGAAAGATGGTGAGATATTCTTCTACTGCGATGGTCTGGATGACCTTGTACGGCTATGTTATGAAGAAAATGGAGAGGACTTTGAGCTCACCGAGTTGGTTGAGTTCTTTAATAAAATCTGACGTGCTATGAACTACATCAAAGTACAATCCATTGAGCATCTGAACCAGTTGCTCAACGAGGACAAGCATGAGTTCGTCTTGTGCCTGGCCGGTGGCTTAGTCCGCTCATCGAAACATATCTCTTTTGACGGAGAGAAATACTACGTGCTCCACTATATAGATGATACAGAGGAGCAGATTACTGCCGAGGAATTGATGTCAAGTAACATCGGTACTGGCATCAAGAACGGAGCGTTATATTGTGAAACCAATTAAAGAAAGGCAACCATTATGATTTATCATTCATTCAAAGTAGTGCAACGTGATTTCGGTTACGCACAAAAGGAAATCCAAAGAGCTAAAGAGTCCGCAATTGAATACCTCAAAGAGGTAGTTGGTGATGTTGGTACGGTCGGGATTATGCTTCAGGGCAAACCAGCCTTGCTTGCTCGGCACAAAGAGGATGCTGTAATCTATCCTACCATCGGCAAAGAGACTGCTGTTAATACAGAGAACTTTGGCGTGGAGCAACTTATGGATATTTGCAAGCAGGTGAATGGCATGAAAATCGTGGAAGAGTATGAGCCCGCATGACCAAGCCTTGGTTGACCAAGCCAATGCAATCAGCAATCCGATAGACTGGTATCTTGTCCCGGATGAGGAACTTGCCGAGTCCAAAGAGGCCCGCGAGATATTGCACCGACGGCGCACATACCTCTATCATCGTGAAGAGGGGAACGATATTTAGTCGCTCCCCTCTATTTGTCTAACAACCAAATCATCTGACAATTATGTTACTCGTTATACACACATCCAAAAAGAAATTGTGGCAGCACGATACATCATTATCCTTGCAAGCCAAGGGTCTGATGCTCGTGCTCACAACACAATTCAACAATGGTTCTACCATTGATCGTCGTGAACTCCTTTCGTATTTCACGAATAGCGACTCCAGTTTCCGTTCTGCACAGGAGCAACTGCGCCTGCATGACTACTTCCGTTTGAGCAAAGTATGCTCGGATGACGGCCGTGTCTCTACATGGGTATGGGAAGTATTCGACGAGCCGACAGGAGAGCGCCTGAACATAGAAGCAGTACTTAACCTTGACGGGAAACAATGCCCCATCAAAATGAATGTCATAGAAGCATGAGAAAAACTATTCGACTTCCCACACGCTGGGCATGACATAACGATCGGCGACCATAGACCAACCTTTACGGCGCATGACCTCGCGAACGACTTCAATTCTTGGCATATCACCGCGTTTGATAGCGGCGCATACCTTGTCAAGGTTGAGGTCGCTCATCATTTTCTCACGCCGGAACATCTGAATCATCGTCTGCTCTTGAAAGTATTTGCCGTGATGGTCACGCACCACAGCAGGCAATATATATGAACGACGCTTGCAAGTGACTGACGGAACAGACGGCGGAATGAAGTCACGGCTGATTTGTAACTTCTCCAAACGTTCCGACAGACGCGTGAGAATTTCTTCCATGTGCCCCTCGTTGAGTTCATTGGCATTGACATGCTTTCGCAATCCAACCAACCGCTGACGGCTCATAGCCATATACTCTGCATACTCGCTATGCCTTGTCAGCCATAACAAAATCTCTTTACTTGTTCCTTCCATGATGTACTATCACAATAAAAATCCGACATATATATATATAGAGGGTGATTCCAGGAATCACGCAATAAAGTTATAAAAAATAAATCAAATTTCCAAATGAGTCTAACAGTTATTCAACTTTCAGAGGCACGTTATCGTGAAAATCTCACACAGGCTGCGCAACTCGGGGCACATCTTGCCATGCAGCAGGCTGGTCTGCCGGTTCGTGAATACTTTACACGAGCAGAGATGCAGAGGAAGCACGGACGCGGCAGGATCAACCGCCTGATTGATGGCGGTCGCCTCACACCACACAAGATACCCGTGGATAACGATGACACAAAGACACGCATCGTTTATTCCGAAACAGAATATCTATCACAAATCATCTAAATCAAAATGCTTATGGCAAACGAACAGAAGAAGAGCGTATTTGAAACGCTCAATGCTATCGACTGTAGCGAACACACCGAGAAAAAGAAAAACGGTCAAGTCGAACTGACCTATCTCTCATGGCCTTGGGCGTGGGCGGAAGTCAAGAAACGTTATCCCGATGCGGACTACACCATCTACAAGGATGAGCAGAAGCGTCCGTATATAGAAGACCCAGACTATGGTCTCATGTGCTACACCACCGTAACCATTAACGGTCAGACGCATGAAATGTGGTTGCCTGTTATGGATAGCGCTAACAAAGCGATGCGCCGTGTTCCGTACAAATACCAAACCCGTTCCGGAGAAAAGACCGTCGAGGCTGTAACGATGTTCGACATCAACAAAACCGTCATGCGTTGTCTCGTCAAGAACCTCGCCATGTTTGGTCTCGGTCTCTACATCTACGCCGGTGAAGACCTCCCCGAAGATGTAGTCAAAGAGAAGGCACAAGCCGCAGCCGATGCCAAGACCAAGGTAGTAGAGGCTGTGAAAGCAGCCAAGAACCGCAAGGAAGTTATCAACCTGTGGAACGCTCACAAAGACCTGCAAGCAGATGTGCAGTTCAAGACTGCCATCATGGAGATGAGCAAGAAGTACCCTGAGCAAAAACCACAACAACCAACTAACCAACAACAGCAATGAAAGAACTGATCCAATCACCTGTTGTCTTCAATGAAGAGCAACACACCTACACGCTTGGCGACAAGGAACTCTCCGGCGTAACCTCTATCCTAAAGCGTCTCGTCTTCCCGGACATGTACGCAGCTGTCAGCCAAGCCGTGCTGAACAAAGCTGCCGAGCGAGGCACGCGCATCCACAATCTCGTTCAGATGTGGGTCATGGGCATCCTGTCAAACGAAGACCTTGCCGAACTGCAATGCTTCCTTGACGCGATTAGCGATGCCCTGCTCATCACCCACGCATCGGAATATCTCGTTAGCGACAACGAGTCAGTCGCATCATCCATCGACCTTGTATGTCTCGACAAGGATGACAACATCATCCTCTGTGATATCAAGACCACCTCGGTTCTGCACACCGAATATCTGCGTTGGCAGTTGTCGATCTATGCGTATCTGTTCGAGCGTCAGAACCCCGGGCTGAAAGTGCACGGCCTGAAGGCTATCCATATCCGTGACGGCAAGTGCAGCATCGTTGATGTAGCACGCTTCACCGATGAACTTGTGGAGAGCCTGCTGACCGCTTTCCGTAACGGGGAAGAGTCATTCGTTAATCCGATGAACGAGGTGCCGGACGGTATCAACGACCTGCTCAAAGCCTACGCGGAAAACGAGGAGTCTCTGTCGTACATCAGCCAAGTCAAGAACCAGTACGATGAGCGCAAGAAGCAACTGCAAGAGCAGATAGCATCTGTGCTCCAGGAGAAAGGGCTGTCGAAGATCGAGACCGAGACTGCCAAGGTTTCTATCGGAAAAGATTCCGAGCGTCCGTCATTCGACCTCAAGGCGTTCAAGGATTCGGACATCTACAAAGCGTGTCCCGAGCAGTACGATGCGTTCGTCAAGACCACCGTGACCAAAGGTCGCATAACCATTACATTGCGATGAGGGAAATGACAGTTGTAAAGGAGCGTGGTGCAGTTGATTACCACGCTGCCTTTGAGACGCTGAACAGATGGCTTCAATCCTGCGCCAATGGAGAGTACACAATCTCCATGAAGAGGTGTCAGAAGAAGCGCACAGACCCACAGAACAAACTCATGTGGGTCTGGTTCGGCATCATAGCAAAAGAGTGGACGGACAGCCAAGGCTACGTGATAACACCGGAGGATGTACACGATGTCTATTGCATGCTGTTCCTGCCAAAGAACACACCAAAAGGCAGGATAGCAGGCAGCACATCGGGTCTGTCTGTCGAGGCTATGACAGAGTTTCTTAATCGGGTACAAGCCGATGCGGAAACAGAATATGGCATACAGTTACCCAGTCCCGAAGACAAGTTCCTTGAGGAGTGGGCTGCTGAATATTGTAACTAACAATCAAAAACATTTTGCAAAATGGAAATTAAAGGTAAAGTAATCGAAGTGCATCCTATTGTGGAGGGTACTTCAAAGCGAGGAACGTCATGGCGTAAGCGTGGCATTGTTATTGAGACTGATGAGCGTTACCCGAAGAAAATCTACATCGAGGTATGGAACAACGACGTTGACAAGGTAATGCTTGACGACAAAGTAACCTTCGATGTAGACGCAGAGAGTCGCGAGTTCAACGGCAAGTGGTACACCACTCTCACCGCCTACAAGGTTGAGGTGTCAAGTGGAATAATGATGCCTGGTGCTCCCAATCCCGGTACTGCCGAGCCGGAGTTGCCCGGTGTGGATAGTGGTGTGTCAGACAAACTGCCATTCGAATAACATCCACGACCATGAGACATGTTCCTGAAAGTCTCGTCAATCCCCTGCTTGGTATTCTTAGTGAGTACGAGGCAGGGGTGCGAGCCAAACCAAAGCGGACGCTGAAAGACCTCAACCGACTGCGCGAGGTTAGCTGCATCCGTGGCGCTTTATCCAAACGATACAAACACAATAAAAATGAGCAACATATTCATTCATAATCATAGCAATAGGAATTACGTTGCACTTTCCATCATTCATCTGCGGGACACATCGCTTTCGTGGCAGGCTATGGGGATGCTTTCGTTTATGCTATCTTGTAACCAAGACTTCAAGTTATCGGTAGAGGGCTTGGGGAAATGCTCTGCGTGCGGCGATACAGCGACACGATCTGCGCTCAAAGAACTGCGCGAAAAAGGGTACGTAGTCGTATCTCCAATCAAAGAAGGAGGGCGGATTGTTTCTTGGAATTACGATGTCTATGAATCTCCTCCTGATGTTCGGAAACCACAAGTAGATTTACCAGATGTGGAAATTCAACATGTGGAAAACGTGGGACAAAGTAATAATATAAATAAAGATAATATCTCTACTAACGTAGAGATTGTTAGAGAGAATAATATCCCCGTTCTTTTTGAGGATAATAATTCTTCTACTAAAGAAACAAGCAAAGAAAGTTGCGAAGAGCGTATGTTCGACGAGTTCAGACGAGTGTA
>JAFSLP010000065.1 GCA_017448345.1 Paludibacteraceae bacterium
ATGCAATGCAAAATTACTTATTTTCCGTGGACTGTGCAAATCACAGCCCACGTTTTTTTATTTTACATTGCTATTTTATCTACTTTTCTAACTACTCAACGTTGCACTTCCAACTTGAACTTAGGTTCGTGCGGACGATTTTCAGGTATTTTATGTCTCGGTTGTCTCGGCTTTAAGGAGTTCTTATTTCGCATGGCTCAAACGATTATTTCTATGTTCGCCCTGCGAACTCGCGCGGCGCACTTACTCCTTGACTGTCCACCAGACACTCTGCGGTGCGCCTTAACCGCTTCACGGTCATCTCTCGGGCTGGTTCAAATTGTTCTGATTGTACTATTCTTGGGCTCTTCTCGGAACATGGTCCCGTGATGGTCGCGTTCTCGACACAACAGTCGAATCACGTCGTCCATCCTCTCTTCCTGCCAAACCATCATGTCTCACATAGAGTTTGTCACCGGTTACACTTCATTACAGCTCGCCTCAGATAACGAGCAGTACTGGAAGATTTGCGGCTTGAACTGCCTTGTGTTTACGGAGCTTGCAGCCCGCGCTCAGGGTAAAACACAGCGCAATCCGAACCCGCTGATGAAGTGAATTGGGAGGGGCAACCCTCCTTTTTTCACGACGGGGCACAAGTTCTTCCGGAAGACGGGCATCCTTATCTGTTGTATGACTGTCGTCGTAGTATTTTGTCCGACTATAAAGGTTTGGGCGTTCCATCCATAGTAATAATTGTTGATAATTGTCTTTAATCCTTTGCCGTACAGGCACGATCTGCTTCGCTGTATGGTTGACTATCATAAAGAATTTTGGGATAATTTTGGGTAATTTTTGACATATAAAAAATCCGCTATCGATTTTTGACACACCCTCTTTTTTTGTCAATTACCTACGGTCTACCGCTTTCTGTCACGTTTGTGCGCCCAGACCAAGCAGCTGCGCCCTGCGCTCTACCTGCCGGTGGCTGCAACTACCTCCAATCGCGTTAGAACTATTTACCCAAAACGAAAAAGCGGTAAACCGAATTTGGAATACCGCTTTTTGCAATATTATACAAAGTCTATGATTTATATCCACCCTAAAGCATATAATGGGATATATTGAATGCCACCAATTTTCTGCATCGGGAATTTGGATATAACCATTAAATCTCCCAAGCTTTCTTTGAAGGCTCATGCAGCCACCTCTCTAAATCGCTTATAATCTTTCTTTTAAGCATGGTTTGTGAACTTTTTGCACGTTAATTTTTAGTAAAATACAAACTTTTTGCATCAAAAAAAGCTGCAAATATGCAACTTTTTGCGGATATATGCAAATATTTTACGCTCTTTTTTACTTTTTACGGTAAATCCAATATATTTTAGCCATTTACAATAAACAAAATACCCCCAATACCCCAATACCCCCAAGTCTTATCTACGTCATACAAAAACCGCCCTGCGGCGGACGGTTAGGTAAGGTACAGAGAAATATACCTTGGTTGAGTTTCGTTATGTATTAACTGGTGGTCGCAGGGCGGGCAGTTATTGCAGCTTGAAGGTGACGGGCAGTGTGAAATGTACATTCACCGGCTCGCCGTCTTCTGTTCCGGGTTTCCAGTCCGGCATGGCATTGATGACACGGAGCGCTTCTGTGTCCAGACTCTCTGTTCCGGATGACTTGACCACATGGGCATCGTTTATCTTGCCTTCTTTGGTGACCACGAAGGAGCAGATGACACGTCCCTCTTTCTGTGATTCTTGGGCGTCTTTGGGGTAATGCACACTTTCCATCAGGTATGCCATCATGGCTGTGTTGCCACCCGGGAACTCCGGCATCTCTTCCGCTGACAGGCGCGGCAGTTCGGTTACGATGGTGGTCTTGCCGTTGCTGCTGACTACCATGCCAACATTCTTGTTTTCTTTGGAGGACTTGTCAATCGTCACGTTGGTCACCTTCTCCTTGCCGTTGATGGTAACGGTATTCACTTTCACTATGGTGCCGTCTTCCTTTTTAATAACGGTGTTCTTGGTCTCTTTTTTCACACCGTTCTCTGTTGAGACACTGGAACTGGTGGAGACATGCTTGGATTGCGCGCAAGCACTCATGACGAAGAGCAGACCTAATGCAATAATACAGATTCTCGTTCTCATTGTTTTGTTGTTTTTAGAGTTATACTTATTATTTTCTCCCGCAGGTTGGCAGCAATGGTACCGAGTTTCTGCGCCGTACGGGTTTTCTTGTTGCTGATACTGTTTTGCGACAGGTTCATAATATCGGCAATCTCTTTTGCCGGCAGGTCAAGCAGCACAAGGATGCAGAAGCGGATGTCCTGTTCGGAGAGCTGTGCGTTTGCCGCTTGCAGTTGGTCAACCGCGTTATAGAGATACGCGTTTGCCGTTCGGCAGAAACGGCTGTAATCCTGCCAGTGCAGGGTGGCTCCGGCGGAACCTTGCGAAAGCACCAGTTCGATATTCCGTTCCAAGTCTTCGCGGGACACAGCCGCCTGCGCAGGTTTTCTCCGTATCAGGAAATAGCCGCCTGCCGCTGCGCCTGCAAGCAGACAGAGCACCACTGCCGCCACTATCCACACGCTCCTTTCCGCACGTCGTTGCCGGCGTATCATCTGCTGCTGGACAAATCGCAACTCATGCAGCATGGTTGTCCGGCTTCCATTGCCGCCGTGGCGCTCCGCAATCAGACTCAGCTCCAGCACCGAGAGCGGATAATAGACCGAATCGCTCTGCGTGAGGAACTCATCCGCCGCCTGCCGGAAACAGACTGCCGCTAACGAGTCCTGCTCATAGAGCACATACGCTTTGCCGAGATGATAGACGGCTTTCGTCGCCTTGGCAGTCTGTTCCGTGCGGGCGAAGACGTCTGCGGCTTCCTGTAACGCGAGCGTGTCCGCATAAGTATATATGGTGTTCTCCAGCGAGTCGGCGCAGGCAAGCGTCGCGTCCGCCTTGTGCATATCCTCTTCGCTGATGTGCGGAGTACAACCGGCGATTACGGCAAGCAGGATGCTATAGATATATTTTCTTCCCATACGCAGATAGTTTTTTGTGGTTCGAAATCGAGTGCAAAGTTACTGCTTTTTTGTGAGACTACCAAATATTTCCATGCGACAAATGATTTTATAATGTGCAGATTATCAGTCTTCCTTGTCAAAAAAATAGCGACACTCTTTGCCGTGCGTGCGACAAGAAACAAAATACCGCCCTGCGACGGGCGGTAAGGTTTAAGTTTCAAATCGAGTTTCGTTTCGTATTAACTAATTGTCGCAGGGCGGTATATGTTATTCCGGCATGTTGAATTTCCGGAGCGTCTGCGAAAGCCAAAAGAAACAAAACAAAAAATATATGAGCGTTTCTTATCCACTCTGAGGCTGTAGGAATGCCCATATACCGATAAGTCACGCCCATATGTATATACCATATGGACGTTTGCAGACTTATTATTGGTATATCTTTAGAACTTCCTACATTCCAGAGTGCCCAATAAATCGCAAACGCGAAAAATACTAACATGTCACCGCTTTTTTATGCTGTCGGAGCCAGCAGTTATTTCCAAATGACAGTGCAAAGATACAATTTATTTTTTATATATGCAAATATAAAATGCAAAATTATGCTATTTTACTGCATTTTAATACTTATCAGTCGATTTTGAGGACGGCGAGGACGGCTTTTTTGTCTCAGTCTTCCTTGTCAAAAAAATAGCGACACTCTTTGCCGTACGTGCGACAAGAAACAAAAAAACGCCCCGAAAGGCGTTTTTTGAGGTACAAAGTACAATGTACAATTTTCAATTTACAATGTACAAAGTACAATGTGTGATGTTTTATTCCATCAGACCCTGTGAAGCTGCCAAGTCGGCAATGGCGAAAGCTCCCATCGTACAAGCGTAACCACTTCTCTGCTCCATGGTAGCTGCTTCTGCATCAGACGGTCTGTCCCAATGGCAAACATAAGTGAGACCTGCCGGTACAGTAGCAGAGGTGACTGCATAGCCCTGCTCCATTGCCTCAACTTCCTTGGCTTTGGCGATAGCGGCAACATACTCGTCATGGTTCTCATAGACTTTAGTATCTGTACTATCCACCTCAAGTTCGCCTTGCCACTGCTTCATAATTGCATTGGACGGCAGTGCTTTGTAGAGTTGGTCACTCACTTCGGTGTATGTCAGGTTGATATTGTCGCTGATACCCGCCAAAAGCGATGTCTGCACAGTAGCCACCTTGTCTTCGACATAAACCACGACAGTAACCATGTAGAACTGTCCTTTCGCGAAGAGGTTTTTGAGGTATTTCTTTGCTTCCTCTTCACTCATGTTCTCTGCATTGGCAGGCATGTTGTACGCATACATAACTTGTTTGCCGGAACCGTCTTCGCCGTCCGCTTTGATGGCTTTGAGTCTCTTGGCAGGAGCTGCGATGATTTGGTTGCTTGCTTCGAGGTCCATCTGTTTGAAACCGGCAGCAAGGAGCGCTTTATCCGCAGCAGCAGCGTCTTTGCCAAGCAGGTCAACCGCTTCGGTTGTTACGGATTTCAATGCTTTCTGGTCCTTGGCAGGTGCGCCGGAGTTGCCGCCCTGACCTTGATTTTCACAAGCCATGAATGCTATCGCAGCCACAGCTAACAAAAGAATTTTCTTCATACGATAAATAATTTTGGTTAAATAATGTTTATTACAGACAGGTGCAAAGAGCACATTCATCTATCAGTCGAGTTTGAGGACGGCGAGGAAGGCTTTCTGGGGAACTTCGACGTTACCGATCTGTTTCATGCGCTTCTTGCCTCGTTTCTGTTTCTCCAGCAGTTTGCGCTTACGGCTGACGTCGCCGCCGTAACACTTGGCGAGGACATCCTTGCGTACCTGCTTCACCGTCTCGCGGGCAATAATCTTCGCGCCGATGGCAGCCTGAATGGCGATGTCGAACTGCTGACGGGGCAGGAGCTCTTTGAGTTTCTCGCACATGCGGCGTCCGAAATCGACGGCGTTGTCGCGGTGGGTCAATGTGCTCAAGGCATCCACCTGTTCACCGTTGAGCAATATATCCAGTTTGACGAGGTTGGAGGGGCGGAAACCGTTCATGTGCCAGTCGAAGGACGCGTAGCCCTTGGAGATGGATTTGAGTTTGTCGTAGAAATCGATGACAATCTCGCCTAACGGCATGTCGAAGAGCAGTTCCATGCGGTTGCCGGAGATATATTCCTGTTTGACCAGTTCTCCTCGTTTGCCGAGGCAGAGTGTCATGATCGGTCCTATATAATCGGCTGTCGTAATGACACTTGCGCGGATATAGGGCTCCTCGATGCGGTCTATCTCCGTGAGGTCGGGCATACCGGCAGGGTTGTGTACCTCTACCATGCCGCCGTCCTTGGTATAGACGTTGTACGATACGTTCGGGACGGTGGTGATGACATCCATGTCAAACTCGCGGTCGAGGCGTTCCTGTATGATCTCCATGTGCAGCAGTCCGAGGAACCCGCAGCGGAAGCCGAAGCCGAGTGCCATGGAACTTTCGGGCTGGAAGGTCAGAGAAGCGTCGTTCAGTTGGAGTTTCTCAAGGGACGCGCGCAGGTCTTCGTAGTCCTCACTCTCAATGGGATAGACACCGGCAAAGACCATCGGTTTGGCTTCCTCGAAACCGTCAATGGCTTTGTCGCAAGGCCGCGCTACATGGGTGATGGTGTCGCCCACTTTGACTTCCGTCGAAGTCTTGATGCCGGAGATGATATATCCCACGTTGCCTGCGGAGATCTCCTTGCGCGGGGACATGTCAAGTTTGAGAATGCCTATCTCGTCGGCGTCGTACTCTTTGCCGGTATTGACGAAGCGCACTTGGTCGCCGGTGTGCATGGTGCCGTTCACCACCTTGAAATAGGCGATGATACCTCGGAAGGAGTTGAAAACAGAGTCGAAGACAAGGCATTGGAGCGGCGCTTTCGGGTCGCCTTTCGGTGCCGGGATACGCTCTACGACAGCATCCAGAATCTCCGGCACGCCTTCGCCGGTCTTGGCGGAGCAGCGCAAAATCTCCTCGCGTTTGCAGCCTAATAAATCCACTATCTCGTCCTCCACGCGCTCGGGCATGGCGTTGTCCATGTCGCATTTGTTGAGCACGGGAATGATCTCCAAGTCATGCTCAATAGCCATATAGAGGTTGGAGATCGTCTGCGCCTGCACGCCCTGCGTAGCATCGACGACGAGCACAGCGCCCTCGCACGCCGCAATGGACCGCGAGACCTCATAACTGAAGTCCACGTGCCCCGGAGTGTCGATGAGGTTGAGGGTATAACCCTTGTAATCCATCTGAATAGCGTGGCTCTTGATGGTGATGCCGCGCTCTTTCTCCAAGTCCATGTCATCCAGCACCTGATTCTCCATCTGCCGTACATCCACAGTCTTGGTTATTTCCAGCATACGGTCGGCGAGTGTGGATTTGCCGTGATCGATGTGCGCAATAATGCAAAAATTACGTATCTTATCCATTAGGTCCTAATTATCCAAAATAAAATCGGGTGCAAAGATACGAAAATTTTCGCATTTATGCAAGAGGAGAGAGATTTTTACTATAATTTTCTGGTAAATCATGTGCCGTATCATCCCTCGCAAGCTTATTTCAGCTCTTGCCCAGTAACTGTATAAACCTTCTCGCCGCTCAGAATATAGACATTGCCGTTCTTGATTAGTTTCTGCGCGTGGTTGGCGGGATTCGTATAAACAGCCGGAGCCTCCGTCGGGTTGTTGGCTTCATAGACGGCTTGCAGCACAATACCCTCCGCCAAATCGCCGGGTAGCACTTGCCATTTGAGGAACGTGAAACCCTCAATACGCGGAGCGTGCGGCACTTGCCATTTCTGCGCCTCCATGTAATGAAGCGATTCGTCTTGTTTCAGATAACTTACCTGCACCGTCTGTTCCTCAAACTGCAGGTCGGTCGCCACACCTATTATATTGATGAAATCGCACCAGACCGCCTTGGCTTGATAGAGGTCGATGTAATCCATCGGCACGTACAGGATACAGGTCTGTTTGTTGACGTTATTTACCGTGCGCTCTGTAATCGTCTGCGGCGTAAAAGCATAGTTCCGAATCGCCTGCAAAGCAGAGCAGTTATAGAACGCGTCCTGATTGATGGTTGTCACAGAGGATGGAATAACCACTTCCTCCAATGCCGTACAGCCTTCTAACACGCTGGTTGCCACGGTCTTAATACCCTGCGGAAACTCAAAATGCTTCAGGTTCGTGCAATACATGAAAGCGCTTTGTCCGATGCTGGTCACGGTAGCCGGAATAGCAATACTTTCTATTTTCATGTACTTACACAAATACGCTGGAATTACTTGCACGCTGTCGCCGAACGTGAAAGAAGTAACCTGCGAATTGGTGCTATAGAACGGCGCGCTGTCATCCGAACCGATTGTACAGCTCTTCGGTTTCCATACAATCGTGGTCGTCGGATTTTCTTTAAAAGCCGCGTTGCCTATCGATGTAACTGTACTTGGAATAGTGATCTCCGTCAGTTTGCAGTTGTAGAACGCACGCAGACCGATGGTTGTAATTCCTTCATGCAGATTCACATTCGCCAATTTTGTGCAGCCGTAGAAAGCATCTGCGCTAACGGTGGTCAAAGTCGCAGGTAGTTCAATGGACTCCAACGACGTACAGCCCTCCAAGAAACTGGCAGGCAGTGTCTTTTGCGTTGCAGGCAAGTTAATGGATTTGAGGTTCGTGCAATTCATGAAAGCATATTGTCCGAGCCTGCTGACCGAAGCCGGAAGCACGATTGTATCCAACAGGCTCATGTTCTTGCAGATATATGCCGGCACTACCTCTACGCCGTCTGCAAAAGTGAAAGAAGTAACCTGCGAATTGGTGCTATAGAACGGCGCGCTATCATCCGAACCGATAGAGCAGTCTGCCGGTTTCCACACAATCGTGGTCGTCGGA
>JAFSLP010000066.1 GCA_017448345.1 Paludibacteraceae bacterium
CACATGGCGGAACTGAAAGCCGTGCGTGACCTGTATGACCCTCACGGCGGACGAGCCATCGGCAGCCGCAATATGTTAGACAGCAAGGTAGCCGAATACGGCGGTGAGATGCTTTATATCAACCGTTCTGCTACCAAGCCGATGTTTATGATGGAATATAACCGTGACGAGGGCATCCGCCGGTATTGGGACGAGCGGTCCTATCCGTATCACAAGGAAGGAGAAGGTCCGCTTTACCGCGGTGCGCATACCGCTGCCTATAACCATAACCAGGACGGCTTGGCGATAGAGAATATCGTGCGTTGGAACGAGTATTTCCTCGCTCGCCCCGGCACCGGCAACCGCGTCAATTCAGGCGGTGCGAAAATCATTTTTTCGGATAGCAACACTCACGCACGCGGTGAGAAATCGTATCGCACATCGGGCGATGTGGACGCTATGCGTATTGCCAAAGACTCGTGGTTTTGCCACCGCGTGATGTGGAACGGATGGGTGGATCTGGAGGCAGACGAGACTTATATCATCGGTCATTGGAACTACGAAGCCGGTGATGCCGAGGGACGCCCTGTAGTGAAACCCGTTTATGTTTGCTCCACCGGTGACGATGTAGAACTGTTCCTCAACGGCAAGTCACTCGGTCACGGCGAGCGCAGTCACACCTTCCTCTTCACGTTCCCCGCAGTGGCATGGAAAGCCGGAACACTCCGCGCCGTTTCCTATCGTGAAGGCAAAGAGATTTCTTCCTACCAAATAGAGACAGCAGGCAAACCGGTAGCGCTGCGTATGCATTGGATCGAAGCCCCCGAGCTGCGTGCCGATGGCGCCGACATACGTATTGCGGAGATTGAAGCGGTGGACAAGCAAGGCCGCCGTTGTCCGCTGGCGCACGACATGCTGCGCTTCACCCTCCATGGTGAAGCCACATGGCTTGGTGGCGTGAGCGGCATTGTGAGCGAGGAGGAAAAAGCCCTGAACGCAGCAGCCCAGCCGGAAGGGGAAGAAGGCATCATCGCCGAGGGAGGGCACTCGCACGACACTAACGGCATTCTATCCGACACGCTGATGCTGGAAGCCGGAGTTATCCGTGTGATGGTTCGTGCTACCACCAAACCCGGTAAGATCACTCTCACGGCTACCACGCGAGCCTACAAACCTGTTTCGATTTCCATTGAGTCGAAGGCTTGCCCCGTGCAAAACGGATTTTACACAGACGGCAAGGGCATGCCTGTCGAAGCTGATTGGGCTGCCGCGCTGCCTCACTATCTGGCGCACGGTGCTACACCTGCTACGCCTTCCTATACAGACCATTACACCACGGTGCCTGTCCGCGACATTATCGTGGCAGTCAACGACAGCCTCAAATGGCGAATGGTGGACGACAATGAGTATAACGGCAAGTCTGAACCCTCCAAATGGCGTTCGGACGGACATCTGGAGACGGCGTGGGTCAAGGTAGTGCTGGATCATCCGGCTGCTATCCGCCAACTCGTCCTACGACCCGATAATTTCCGAACCACCTCCTATCCGCTGCAGGTCTATGCGAACGGCGAATTGGTATGGGAAGGCTATACCGACAAGTGCCTGGGATACTGCTACCTCAATTTTACCAAGACCGTAGAAACTGATCAGTATGAAATCCGTATGGTTGGTCCGGCTACCGTCAAAGAGGCTTTCGGGGCTATGACTGAATTGGCTGCCAAGAAGAATGTCTCGACCAAAGCTGGCAAATCCAACACACTCTCTATCATCGAGATGATGTGGAATAAATAAACACACACGAATAACATCAAACATATAAAGAATATGAAAAATCTTTTTGACATCAAAGGTAAGGTAGTTGTCCTTACCGGTGGTTGCGGCGTACTTGGTCAGTGCATCGCCCGTTATCTCGCCGAACAAGGCGCTCACATGGTCATCCTCGATATGAACGAGGAGGCGGGTAAGAAATTCGAGGCAGAACTCTCTGCCATCACTCCGGCTTTGTTCCTGAAGACGAACGTATTGGAGGTTGAGGTATTAGAGCAGAACAAGAAAGATATCCTGGCTCGTTTCGGCACTATTGATGTGCTTCTCAATGCAGCAGGAGGCAACATGGCCGCTGCCAATATCGCTCCGGACCAGACGTACCTCGATGCTTCGGACGACGCTATCCGCAAGGTGGTTGAACTCAACCTTTTCGGTACTATCCTGCCCACCAAAGTATTCGGCTCTGTACTGTGCGAGAAGAAAGAAGGTGCTATCGTCAATTTCTGCTCTGAGTCTGCGTTGCGTCCGTTGACCCGCGTGTTCGGCTATGGTTGCGCCAAGTCCGCTATCGCCAGTTACACCAAGTATATGGCAACCGAAATGGCACAGAAGTTCAGCCCGAAGATCCGTGTCAACGCTATCGTTCCGGGATTCCTGATTACCAACCAGAACCGTGCGTTGCTTACCAACCCCGATGGCTCTCTCACAGCCCGTGGCGAAGATGTGATCCGTCATACTCCTGCCGGACGTTTCGCGGAGCCTGAAGAGTTATGCGGAACAATTCACTATCTGATTTCCGAAGCATCCGGTTTTGTTACCGGTGCTCTGAGCGTTGTAGATGGTGGTTTTGACATTTTCAGTATCTAAATGGTAAATGACCAAATGGTAAATAGCCCTATGTATCTGTGCAAACAAACCATGCGCTGGTATGGTCCGAAGGATCCTGTCAGCCTCGCCGATATTCGCATGGCCGGCGCTACCGGTGTCATCACGGCACTCCATCATATCCCCAACGGGCAGGTATGGACGGTAGAGGAAATCATGAAACGCAAGCACGAAGTCGAAGCCGCAGGTCTGGAGTGGACGGGTGTGGAGTCCGTGCCTGTTCACGAACATATCAAGACCCAAGAGGGGGAATATCTCACTTATATTGAGAACTACAAACAGACCTTGCGTAATCTCGGTGCGTGCGGAATCAAGATGGTGACGTACAACTTCATGCCCGTTCTGGACTGGACGCGTACCAACCTTGACTACGTGTTCCCCGATGGCAGTCATGGGCTGATGTTCGAAAAAGCGGCATATATCGCTTTCGACCTCTTTATTCTCTGCCGCGAGGGTGCAGAAAAGGACTACACGGAGGAAGAGGTTGCACGCGCCAAGGCGCGTTTCGCTCAAATGACGGAAGAAGACAAGCAACGTTTGACGCGTGTGATGATTATGGGTCTGCCCGGTGCCGAAGAGTCCTTCACATTGGAGCAGTTCAAAGAGCAACTGGCACGATACAAGAACATCACCCGTGAGCGATTGCAACAGAACCTCATCTATTTCCTCTCCGAGATATGTCCGGTGGCGGACGAAGCTGGAGTGGATATGGTGATTCATCCGGATGATCCGCCTATGCCGATTATGGGTCTGCCCCGTGTGCTTTCTTCGGCGGAGGATTTTCAGGCACTCATTGACGCCGTGCCCTGCAAGAGCAACGGTCTATGTCTCTGTACCGGCTCTTTCGGTGGTGCAGGCAAGCATGACTTAGTAGCGATGATGCGCCGTTTCGGCGACCGCATCAACTTCGTTCATCTGCGTGCAGTAGAGCAGACTGCCGAGGGCGATTTCTATGAGAAATGGACCTTTGAGGGTGATTTGGATACATACGAGTTCCTCCGCGCCATGCTGGAGGTAGAGCAACAACGCGGATGTAGCATTGCACTCCGTCCGGATCATGGACACCAAATCTGCGATGACCTCAACGGAAAGAAGACCAACCCGGGCTATACCTTGCTCGGTCGTATGCGCGAATTAGCAGAGATCCGAGGTATGGAACTTGCCATCGCACGCCAAATGTAAGGTTTTTGTACAATCTTCTATTTCAAAAGTACGATAGTCCATAACGGCTATCGTACTTTTTTTGTAATTTTGCAGCATGAAACATTATATAGCAATAGATTGGGGCGCTACGTCGGGGCGTGTGATGGTGGCGCATGTGGATTGCATCAACGGGAAGAATATGTACCAGGAAGAGGTGCACCGTTTCAAACATGCTATCCGCGAGTCAGAAGACGGACACTGGTATTGGGATTTCACAGGGCTGCTGCGTGAGACGACAGAGGGTTTGAAGAAAGCCGCTGCGCTGGGCTATCACTATGAAAGTATCGGAGTGGATACATGGGGTGTGGATGTGGTCTTTTATGACGGAGAGGGACGGATGATTGCCGAGCCACTCTCGTATAGAGATCCTTTTACAGCAGAGGTCACCGGGCATTTCTTTGAACAATATATCTCCGCAGAGAAACTCTACCACAAGACAGGCATCCAGTTCATGGATTTCAATACGGTGTTCAAACTCTTCGCCTGCCGGCGGGAGAACTATCGTCCATACGCAGAGGCGAAACATATTCTCTTTCTGCCCGACGCGGTCAGTTATTACCTGACGGGGCGCATGGTATGCGAGTACACGGCGCTCTCGACCTCGGCGATGATGGATCCGCGCACCAAGGAGTTCGAAGCGGAGATCTTGGCGGCTTGCGGTCTCAATCGTGAGCAGTTCCCTAAAGTGGTCATGCCGGGGCATGATTTGGGCACACTCAAAGAGGATATTCTGGCAGCGACAGGACTGAACTCCGACTGCCGCGTAGTGGCAGTGGCAGGTCACGATACCGGTTCTGCCGTAGCCGCATGTCCGCGTTTGATAGGCGGCAAAAGAGCCGCGTACCTCAGTTGCGGTACATGGAGTTTGATGGGCATCGTGACCGACGAGCCGGTGATTACCGAGGAGAGTTGCGTCCTCAATTTTACCAATGAAGGCGGTGTGAACGGCACAACGCGGTTGCTGAAGAACATCACCGGCATGTGGATTTTGGAGCAGTGCCGCAAGGAATGGGCGGCACAAGGCAAGGACTACAGTTACGATGAACTGGTGCAGATGGCGCAGTCGGTCAAGAGCAATCCGACACTCCTGTTCAATCCCGACGAACCGCGTTTCGCCAAACCAAAGAGTATGTTAGCGGAGGTTCAAGGCGGCAAAACCTTGACCGACCAAGAGATCATCTGGGCTATCTATAACAGCATGGCACACCGCTACGGCGAAGTGTTCCGTATGATGCAAAGTCTGGCGCCGTGGCAGATAGAGTGTCTGTACGTCATCGGCGGCGGAGTACAAAACAAATACCTGCTTCAGCTCACGGAACAAGCCGTAGGTGTGCCGGTAGTAGCCGGTCCGTCCGAAGCAACCGCGATAGGTAATATCCTGGTGCAGGCTGCAAAAAATGAATAAATATATAAATACAAAAATATTAAAATGAACAAGCCATTAGTAGAAACCAAAGCCCGCGTGGGAGTGTTCTCCATCGCCTTGGGCGCTTATCTGCCTCAGTTTCCGACCTTAGTGCCGGAGTTTGAGGCGCAGTATGAAGCCTTCAAAAAGAGCCTGCCGAAGAGCGTTGAGCTCATTGACGGCGGCATTGTGACGACCAAAGAACTCGCCATGTCAGCGGGAGACAAGTTCCGCGCCGCAGATGTGGATTTGGTGATTCTGCAACTGCTGACTTATGCCACCTCGTACAACATGCTGCCGGCTGTGCGCGATCTGGATGTGCCTGTAGTGCTGGTGAACCTGCAGAAACTGCCTGCGCCGGACTACAAGCACACCGACACTGCCACATGGCTGGGTGAGTTGTATGCCTGCGGAGCTGTGGGCGAGATGGTAGCCGACCTGGAGCGTGCCGGCAAACGGCATGCTGTCATCACCGGTTTGCAGGGTGAAGATCCCGAGGTGCAGCATGAGATAGAAGATTGGTGTCGTGCGGCACAGGTGCGCCGCCGTTTCCGCGACACGAACATTGCGCAGATCGGCCGTCCGTATCCCGGTATGATGGATCTGTATATCGACGAGACCAACCTCTACCACCGTATGTGGCTCTATACCAAGCAGTTTGACTGGGAGAAGATGTGGGCGATAGCGGACCATGTGACCGACGAGGCTGCTATCCGCGCGAAGGCGGAG
>JAFSLP010000067.1 GCA_017448345.1 Paludibacteraceae bacterium
AAGAGAAACTTATAACTTGAAACTTGCAAACTTCTCTAAACTCTAACTCTAAACTCTAAACTATCAATCAATGGATTTATTCGAAAAATGCGACCACTTTGAGACGCTGAAACAGGTCCGCAAGTTAGGTATCTATCCTTATTTCCACGAGTTGGAGAGCCGTCAGGCTCCTATCGTGCAGATGGAGAACCACCGCGTGATTATGTTAGGGTCGAACAACTACCTCGGGTTCACAGAGAACGAGGCGGTGATAGCAGCGGGTCATGCAGCTCTCGACAAATACGGCACAGGCGTGAGCGGGAGCCGTTTTCTGAACGGCACACTTGACCTGCACCTGCAGCTGGAGAAAGAGCTGGCAGCGTTCACGGGTTACGAAGAGGCGATGAGCGTCTCGACGGGTTTCCAGACCAACCTCGCCATCATCTCCGCCATCGCCGGCAAAGATGACTACATCCTGAACGACCGCGAGAACCACGCGTCCATCTACGATGCGTGCCGTCTGAGTTACGCCAAAGTGCTGCGTTACCGTCACTCGGACATGGAGGACTTGGAGCGGCAGCTGAAGTCAATCCCCGAGGAGGCAGGCAAGCTCATCATCACCGACGGCGTGTTCTCGATGCGCGGCGACATATGCAAGCTGCCGCAGATATGCGAATTAGCCGAGAAATACGGTGCGCGTGTGATGGTGGATGACGCCCACGGATTCGGGGTGTTAGGTCCCGGCGGCCGCGGAACAGCCGCACATTTCGGACTGACGGACAAGGTGGATATCACGATGCTGACGTTCTCCAAGTCGCTGGCATCCATCGGCGGCTGTATGCTGACGAGCCACCGCGTGGCAGACTGGCTTCGCCATGTGAGCCGTCCGTTTATCTTCTCCGCCTCCATCACTCCGTGTTCGGCAGCAACGGCGTTAGAGGCGCTGCACCAGCTCATCCTCGACCCGGAACGTCCGGCACGACTGATGAACATCGCCAAGTATTTCCAGCGGCAGCTCATCGGCGCAGGCGTGAAGATTATCGAGGCTCCGACACCGATTGTGCCTATCTTCACCTACAAGACACTTGACACGCTCTATTACGGCAAGAAGATGTTCGACGAGGGCGTGTATGTGAACCCCGTGATGGCACCGGCTTGTGTGGAAGGCGAATGTCTGCTGCGCACGACGCTGATGGCCACCCACACGGAGCCCGTCATCGACGAAGCCGTGGAGATTATCGCACGCGTACTGAAAGAAGGCGTACCGGAGTATTTAGGGTGATTGTTATATGCGAACACTGGTAATTACAGGCGGTAGTTCGGGCATAGGCAAAGCCACAGCCTCGCTCTTTGCAGAGCGGGGCTGGCGTGTCTTTGAACTGAGCAGAAGGGAGTCGAAAGCCGAAAGTCGAAAGACAAAAGCAGGAGGTGAGATTATCCATGTGCCCTGCGACGTGAGTTCGGAGGAGAGCACGCGTGAGGCGGTGAGACAGGTGTTAGCACAGACCGAGAGCGTGGATGTGGTCATCAGCAATGCCGGTTTCGGCATCTCGGGACCGGTTGAGTTCACGGATATCAAGGAAGCGGAGCACCAGATGGATGTAAATTTCATGGGCGCAGTACGCCTGACGCAAGCCATCCTGCCCCAGCTGCGCCGCCAGCAGTACGGACGAATCATCTACACCTCATCGGTTGCGGCACCTCTTCCGGTCCCCTATCAGGCGTTTTACTCCGCCTCCAAAGCCGCTATCAACGCCATGGCTCTATCGCTTGCCAATGAAGTGCGGGCGTTCCATATCTCCGTCTCAGTGATGATGCCGGGCGATGTGAGCACGGGTTTCACCGATGCGCGCGCCAAGTCCTCCAGCGGCGAAGAAGTCTATTGGTCCGCCGGCAAAGCCGTGGCGAACATGGAACGCGACGAACGCGGAGGCATGCGCCCCGAACAGATGGCGAAGCTGTTCTGGCATATCGCCACGTGCCCTTCGCCCCGACCGCAGTACGTAGGCGGAATGCTGTACCGCGTGCTATGCCTGCTGAACAGGATACTGCCCAAACGGCTTGTCAACTGGATTGAATACAAGCTATATTCTTAACCCAATGGGACCTATCCGTCACATACGAATCATCTCCCCCTCGGGTGCCATCGACCCCGGATATATCGACGGTGCTACCATGCGCCTGCGCGCGTGGGGTTTTAAGGTAAGCGAGGGCGCGCACGCACGCGAGGTCTATGGACGTTTTGCCGGCAGTGACGAGGAGCGTCTTGCCGACCTATGCGAGGCGATGAGCACCCCGGATGTGGACCTCATCCTCTGCTCACGCGGCGGCTACGGGCTGCAACGTCTTGCCGACCGCATCCCTCCTGTGACCAAGCCAGTGCTCGGTTTCAGCGACGTCACCGTGCTGCACCAGCTGTCAGCCATCAGCAGCCAGCCGTCGATACACGGCATCATGTGCAAACATATCGCCACGCTGCCCGAAGAGAGCGAACCGATACAAGCCCTCAAGAACATCCTGACGCAACAACCGTCCGAAATCCATTACCGGTGGGAAGCGCATCCCCTGAACCGCTACGGCGATGCCGAGGGAAGACTCACCGGCGGCAACCTGTCCGTTCTCTACGGACTGCAAGGCACGCCATATGAGATTAGGGCAATTACGAATGACAAATTACGAATTACGAATGACAAATTACGAATTACGAATGACGAATTGGATAAACCTATTCTGCTGATAGAGGACATCGGCGAACGGCATTACCATATCGACCGTATGATGCGCAACCTGCGCATGAGCGGCGTGTTAGAGAGAATAGGCGGACTCATCGTAGGTCAGTTCAGCGGGTGCGAGGATGACCCGCAGATGCGTTGCAGCGTCTATGAGACAATAAAAGAGGCAGTTGCAGAATACAACTACCCCGTTATCTTCAACGCCCCCGTCGGGCATGTGGAGCACAACCTGCCGGTATGGCTACAGGTCCATACGTCCATCCACAGCGGCGCGGACGGTGTCCTGCTCCATCACGGCTTGCAGGTATAAATCGCGAATCAGCAAGTCACTATTCCAACATTCTGTATAACGTGTGAGTGCGTCCATATGGTCCGCACCTCCGGACAGATAATCGCTCGTAGCCACCGTATAAAGGGCTTCGGGCTTGACAGGTCTGCCCGCCACGGTGACCGAAGCGAGTCTTCCGTTTCTTGCCTGCACACGCATGCCCGCCACTCCCTGACCTCCATAGGTGACGAACGAACGGCAGAGGTCCATCAGGTCGGAGCCTTTGAGCGTGAGCACAACCAAGCGGTTGTCGAAGGGCATGAGTTCGAAGACACAGCTTCGTGTGACAGGACCTTCCGCCCATTCGCAGCGCATGCCGCCCATATTGACAACAGCCACATCCACGCGTCCGTCATAGACACGCTTTGCCGCCTCCCAGAGCGCATCACTCGCCCAGTTGAGCATCGGACATTCAGGTGCACCGACCCACATACGCACAGGCGCATAGCCTATCCGGACATTCATCTCCTGCTCCAGCGATGCTTTGACCGGTGCAAGATGAGTGAGATACGATTTGTCCTGCAAGGTGTCGGCAGAAGCATCCACCGCCACCGCCTCCGTTGTCACACCGCACACCTCTTTCGGCTGACGACGGCATGAGGAAAGGAAGGTGCAAAGGACCAACGTACAAAATACAAAGGATATTATTTTCCGCATAAGGCTTTCGCTGTTTGAGCCGCAAGACGGGCATTGTTTAACACTAACTGGATATTGGCAGCCAGACTGTCTCCGCCGGTCAGGTCTTTGACTTTAGCCAGCAGGAAAGGCGTGCATTGCTTGCCATGGATACCGGCTTCGTCCATCTCCTTCAGGGCTTGGCAGATGGCTGCATCGATGGTCTCTTTCGGCATCGAATACTCTTCGGGTATGGGGTTAGTGACGAGCATTCCTCCCTTGAGTCCGCAGGCTAACTTGGCGTTGAAAGCCGCAGCCAGCTCCTCCGGCGTGTCGATACGATAGTCCACACCGAAACCGCTATGGCGTGTGTAGAAAGCCGGCAGCTCGTCAGTGCCGAAACCGATGACAGGCACTCCTTTGGTCTCCAGATACTCCAGCGTCAGCCCGAGGTCAAGGATGGACTTGGCTCCTGCACAGATGACCATGACGGGCGTCTGCGCCAGTTCCTCAAGGTCGGCGGAGATGTCGAAGGTCTGCTGCGCCCCGCGATGCACGCCTCCGATACCGCCGGTAGCGAAGACCCTGATACCCGCCATGGCGGCAATAATCATCGTTGTAGTGACCGTGGTGGCACCGTCTTCCTTGCGCGCCAAGAGGACGGGCAGGTCACGCCGCGAGGCTTTGATGACCGCCTGACCTTTCTTACCCAGATACTCTATTTCCTCCGGCGTACATCCGGCTTTGAGTTTGCCGCCGATGATGGCGACAGTGGCAGGCACGGCACCGTTCTCACGTATCGTCTGTTCCACACGCAGCGCCGTCTCCACATTCTGCGGATAAGGCATGCCATGACTGATGATGGTGGACTCCAGCGCCACCACCGGTTTGCCGGAACGGAGTGCCTCCTGTACTTCCGGCGAGATAGAAAGATAATTATTCATTGTCTGATGTCTTATGTTTTTATGTCTTGCAGCGCAGGGGTCTATAACAGGATGTTGGCAATGTCCGGATTGACCGCCTTCGTAGTCATCAGTGTCGCCCTTGCCGCCATCAGTCCGTACTGCGCCGTCTGGGGAAAACCAATTCCCTTGGCATATGCGTAGATGACCCCGGCGAGGAAAGCATCTCCCGCTCCGGTGGTGTTGACCACCTCTCCGGGCAGAGCGGGAAAGAGCCATTCTTCTGCGGCGTTGCGGCAATAGACGCCTTCGCCGCTCAGTGTGATATATACATGCGCCACGCCCATATCCAGCAGTTTCTGCGCCGCCTCGGCATAGGTGGAGGTCTCCGTGACCGCCAGCGCCTCTTTGAGATTCAGCTTGAGGGTATGGAGATAGGGTAACTTGCATTTACGCAGGGCGTTGACCACTTTGTGCGCTTTGGTCGTACTCACACCGTCGATGAAAAGCGGCGCCGTCACATTCTCCAGCAGCCACCGGATGGCATCCTCGCTGATGTTGGTGTCCGCCGCCACGTATTCGGAGGTGTTGATGTCTCCGCTCCTTTTGGCAAGCCATTCGGGAGTCACCGCGCGCACGGCATCCGTGTCCGCCACGGCGGCTATCATCTCACCGCCCCTGTTGTTGATACAGAGATAGATGCCGGTTCTCAACGCCTGCCCACGGTCGGACAGATGGACGTTGATACCCTGCTGGCGGCAGAAGTCATAGAGCAGTCCGCCGAACAGGTCTCCGCCGAAAATGGTCAGCAACTGCACGTCGGTGCCTAAGAGGGCAAGGTTATGCGCAATGTTACGCGCCACTCCCCCATAACCGACCTCCACATGACCGGGGTTGGAGTCCGCTGCGATAAACGTATCATTGAGCGTAGCGGACAAGTCCACATTCGCGCCACCGATAACAGAAATACGTGTGTTCATGGATCTATTGGGTGTTTAGTCATTTGCCAAAAGCGACGGCAAAGGTACGATTTTTTTTGCATATATGCAAATTTTTTTGTACTTTTGCAGCCGGAAAAGGAAAGAACTATGATTTGTAAGGATTTCAACAAGGCATTGCAAGAGGCTCTCTCCCGGTACGAAGAGGCATGTGTTGTTGCAGACAGCCGTCTGCGCGCGTCATATACCCTCCCCTGTATGGACAGGCTGCCCGTGCTATGGCTGGAGGTGAGCGAGGAACGTAAGACGATAGAAACCGTCCGGCAGATATGGGATTTCCTTTTCGCGCAGCAGATGACGCGCCGCGGCGTGGTGGTGTGCATCGGCGGAGGTGTGCTGACCGACATGACGGGTTTCGCTGCAGCTACCTACAAACGCGGCACCGACTTCATCACCGTGCCCACCACCCTTCTCGCCATGGTGGACGCTTCCACAGGCGGCAAGACGGGCTGCAACTACGGCGGACTGAAAAACAGTGTAGGGCTGTTTGCCGCTCCGGCAGAGACACTCATCAGCCCGCACTGGCTCGCCACCCTGCCGGCGCGCGAGTGGCTGAGCGGCTTTGCAGAGATGCTCAAGACAGGACTCATCGACGGAGAGCGTACCGCCGAAGGGCGACTATGGGACAGGCTGATGCAATATGACTTGGAGACGATGGAGATGCCTAAGCTCACACCCCTTATCGCCGGCTGCGTAGCTGTCAAAGAGCGCATCGTGGCAGCCGACCCGCATGAGGAGGGGCTGCGCAAGGTGCTCAATTTCGGACACACTTTCGGTCATGCCTTGGAGGAACTGTCTTTCCTCCCCGGTCAAGGGGAACAAGGAGGACTTGCCCACGGCTATGCCGTGCTCTATGGCATGATAGCGGAGCTGTACCTGAGCGTGACGCGTCTCGGCTGCCCGCAAGCGCCCCTGCAACAACTCACCCGGCTGATGCTGCAGTACTACGGCAAACCCGCCTGCCGGTGCTCCGACCGCAAGCAGCTGACAGCCCTCATGCAACAGGATAAAAAGAACGAGCGCGCAGCCCAGATCAACTGCACGCTCCTGTATGATATCGGCCGCCCCGCCATCAATCAGGTCATCCCGACCGACGAGGCGGACGAGGCACTCGATTACCTCTTCTCGCTCTGACGGGTCTCCACCCCTTCTTTACAAAGCGGCGAGGTTCTTCCCGTTGAACAGTTCCTTGCCTTCCGCCGTGTAGGCATAGTCAATGCGGTCTTGGAAATAGGTCTCCACTTTGCCGCGCACCACTTTCATGGTCGAGTTGACGAGGTGGTTCTGCTCTGTCCATGGCTCGTCCAGCACAGCGATGGTTGTCGGCAGCCATGCTTCGGGGAAGACGCCTTCGTTTCTGCCGCCCGGACGGTATGAGTCCACCTCGCTCTGGATTTTGAGCAGCATGCACTCTTTGCCTTCGCGGGTTGAGGGGTCTTTGCCTTGCGCCTTCGCCCATTCCTGCAGCGCGTCCTTGTTGGGCACCATGAGCAGGATGGTGTAGGGGTCTTGGTTGTTATGCAGGATACACTGGTCCACATAGATACTGCCGTCCGTCAGCGAGTCCTCGAAGCCCTCCGGACTGTATTTCTCGCCGTCAGCACGGATGAGCAGCGACTTGAAGCGGCCTACCACCCAGAGATATCCCGGATGCTCTTTGGTCACATAGCCCATATCGCCTGTATGGAGCCATCCGTCCACGACAGTAGCGGCGGTACTCTCGGGGTTCTTCCAGTAACCCGCCATCACGTTCTCGCCTTTGATGACTATCTCGCCGCGTTCGCCGTCCGGCACGATATTTCCCTCGCTGTCGCAAATCTTCAGTTCCATCGGCTGGACGATACGTCCTGACGAACCGAAGATAGCGCCACCCAGCGAGTTGGAGCAGATGATAGGGGTAGCCTCGCTCAGTCCGTAGCCTTGGAACATCGGCATACCCACCGCGCAGAAATAACGCTGGAGGGCTATATCCAGCAACGCACCGCCGCCCACGAAGAACTTCATCCTGCCGCCGAAGTTCTCACGCACGGCTTTGAATATCAGCCGGTCGAACAGCTTCACCAACGGATACCGCCAAGCGTTCCGCCATCCGCCACGGTTCCAGTACTCGCGGTTGTAAGCGATGGCGTTGTTCAGGGCGAAGTTATAGAGTCTCTCCACCTTGGGACCCTTGGCATGGATAGCGGTCTCGATGCTCTTGCGGAAGTTACGCGCCAGCGCAGGCACCGAGAGCATCACATGCGGGCGTACCTCTTTGATAGCGACGGGTATGTTACGCAGGGTAGCCATCGCGGTCTTGCCCACCGGCACCGTAGCGATACTGCCGCCGTAGGACATCATCGTGTAGAAACCCGCCACGTGCGCGAAACAGTGGTCCAGCGGCAGGATGATGAGCATCACGTCATCCACATCGCAAGTAATCACCGAACTGCCCTGCTCCACATTTGCCGTATAGTTACGGTGCGTCAGCAGGATACCCTTCGGGTCAGCCGTGGTGCCGGAGGTATAGCTGATATTGGCGTAGTCGTCCGGACCCACACTCTCATAACGCTGCTTGAAGGAGTCTGCATCGTTTGCCAGCAGCTTGTCGCCCATCGCCAGCACTTCGTCAATGCCCATCTCCTTGTCCCCGTATTGCTCCAGCGGGTCAAAGACAATCACTTTCTCCACTTTCGGGCAGTCTGCTATGACCTTGCGTATCTTCGGCAGCTGCTGCCCGGAGGTCATGATAAAACGTGCATCGGAGTGCCGGATACGGAAGAGCAGGTCGCTCGCCTCTTCCAGCTTGATACTCAGCGGCACATTGACCCCTCCGGCATACAGGATACCCAGTTCGCCGGTCACCCAGAGGTTGCGCCCCTGACTGAGCAATGCCACACGCTCGCCTTTCTGCAGCCCCAGCGCCATCATGCCCGCACCGATACGGTGTGCCATCAAGCGTGTCTGGGCAAAAGTAGTCTCTGTCCATACATCGTCTATCTTCTCGCGAAGAAAGACATGTTCGCTGAACTTGTGGGTGTAATGCTCCACAAAGTCAATAATTGTCGGTCTTTCTTTCATTATTCCATTTATCATTTGGTCATTTATTTGGTTATTTTGTCATTTTGTACATCGTACATTTGTCGGGGAGCGCGGAGACACAAGTTGCCCGTCCGTCAGGCGGATCGTATGGACCATTGCACACTTGTTGCCAAACGCGCCGACAAAGATAGTAAAATTTATTCGAATATGCAAACTCTGATGAAGAAAAAGCATTTTTATAGTAATAAATGCAGCGGATATTTGTGTATTTGCAAAAAAAGTAGTACCTTTGCCGTCGCTTTCGGCAAACGGGTCCGTGAGACCGGATTGCTGACATATAAATATAAAATATAGATGACCAAATGGCAACCGGTTTATTGGTAAATGTAATGACGCTTGTCGGTTCCGTAGCAATGCTGATGTACGGAATGAAAGTGATGAGCGAGGGCCTGCAGAAGATGGCGGGCAGCAAGTTAAGCAATGTGCTCGGCACGATGACCACCAACCGTTTCACGGGTGTTCTGACAGGTGCCTTCATCACCGCCGCCGTGCAGTCCTCAACGGCGACTACGGTCATGACCGTCAGCTTCGTCTCGGCAGGCATCCTCTCCCTTGCACAGGCTATCTCCGTCATCATGGGTGCCAATATCGGTACCACTTTCACGGCGTGGATTATGGTGCTCGGAGGCGGTTCGTTTGACATGCGTTTTGTGGTCTATGCCGCTATCATTCTGGCTGTGGGGCTCATCCATTACAAGCGCAACACCAACCTCGGCGAGTTCCTCTTGGGTCTTGCCCTCATGCTCCTCGGTCTCACCACCCTCAAGATTAACGCCACCGACATGCATCTGGACCAAATAGAGCCTGTCCGTAACTTCTTCATCGCCACGTCCAGCTGGGGCTACGGCAGCTATTTCCTCTACCTGTTAGTGGGCGGCATACTCACCTTCGCCGTGCAGTCCTCGGCGGCAATCATGGCTATCACCATGACCCTCTGCTCCACCCATGTGCTGCCTATCGATATGGGTATATCGCTTGTCTTGGGCGAGAATATCGGTACCACCATCACCTCCAATATCGTTGCTCTCTCCGCGTCTGTGCAGGCTCGGCGTGCAGCCATGGCGCACTTGGTCTTCAACCTCTTCGGCGTCATCTGGGTCCTCTGCGTCTTCCGGTGGTTCGTAGGCGCCGTATGCAGTGTCTGGGAGGTGGATTTCACACCCGGTGTGCCGTCCGACGTGTCGCCGGACAAGCTGAATGCCGTCCTCGCCACTTTCCATACATCGTTTAACATCATCAACACGATGATTCTCATCGGCTTCGTGCCGCTGTTGGAGAAACTGGTCACACTCATCATCCCCTCCAAACCCGAAGAACGCCTCACCGATACCCAGCTCCATTTCATCTCGGGAGGACTCATGTCCACCTCCGAGCTCTCTATCCTGCAGGCGTGGAAGGAGATACATGTCTTTGGTGTGCGTACGCAACGGATGGTCGGCATGATTCACGACCTGTTCCGCGAACCGGACGAGGAACTCTTCAGCAAGACCGCCGCCCGTGTCGAGAAATACGAAGGTATATGCGACCGGATGGAATATGAGATAGCCCAGTACCTCAACCAAGTGGCTGACGGACGGCTCTCCGACCAGTCCAAACACGAGGTACACAAGATGATGCGTATCGTCAGCGAACTGGAGTCTGTCGGCGATGCCAACTACAACCTCTCGCGGCACCTCATACACCGGCGCGAAGCCAAGATACAATACACCCCCTATCAGGAAAAGAATATCGAGATGATGCTGTATCTCGTCTCCAACGCCGAGACCATGATGGTGCAAGCGCTCGAACAACTCAATATCACGACTGACGAGTTCATGGAGATGACCAATATAGAGACGGAAATCAACAACTTCCGCGACGAACTCAAGACGCAGAACCTGCAGCATATCACCGACAAAGAGTACGACTACTCCACCGGAGTCAACTATATGGACATCATCCTCGAACTGGAGAAGATGGCGGACTATATCATCAATGTCGATGAAGCGCTCTACGAGCACAAACATGACAAATAACCGCCAGCGCATGAAAACTCTCGCCTCCGGTGAGAGACAGAATATAAAATCGCAAAAAATGGCACGCATCCTTGCGTATGTCAGAAAAAAAAGCAGTACCTTTGCAGGCGGATTTGTATAAGTAGTCAGTAACTCGACGCAAAATGGCAGATAGCACGTTGATAAAACATAATACCACCGGCTCTTTAGAACTATCGTACAGTCAACAAGAGATAGAACACCGTATTTTAACGATACGGGGAACTCAAGTGATGTTAGACCGCGACCTTGCCGAATTGTACCAAATCAAGACGATTGCTCTCAATCAAGCAGTAAAACGTAATGCAGCACGCTTTCCTGAGAGTTTCCGTTTCCAACTGACACCGTCCGAAACAGATGAACTTATCACAAAGTGTGATAGGTTTCAGCCCCTCAAACATTCTCCCACCACTCCTTATGCTTTTACCGAACAGGGAGTAGCCATGCTTTCGGCAGTGCTGCGCAGTGATATTGCGGTGCATCTCAGTGTGCAGATTATTGAGGCTTTTGTTGCTATGCGCCGTTTTATCGTAGCCAATGCCGGTATCTTACAAAGACTTGATGCACTGGAACAATTCCGCATAGAAACCAAGCAAGAGATAGCTTCTATCGGGCATAATTTCGAAGCGCTCTTGAATCGTCTGGATGACGGCAGCGTGAAGCCGAAACAGGGTATCTTCTTTGACGGGCAGATATTTGATGCATACACGTTTATCAATGACCGCATACGCGAGGCGAAGAAACGCATTGTGCTGATTGACAACTATGTGGACGACTGTGTTCTGGCTATGCTGGACAAACGGAACAAAGGCGTGTCGGCTAAGATTTACACCCGGAACATATCTCACCAACTGACTTTGGATTTTGAGAAGCACAACGCGCAGTATGCGCCGATAGAGGTAGAGCAGTTCGACCGTGCGCACGACCGGTTCCTGTGCATAGACGATACGGTCTATCATGTAGGTGCGAGCCTCAAAGACCTCGGCAAGAAATGGTTCGGCTTCAACCGTATGGAATGGACTACGGACGAGTTGTTAAACAAGATATGAGTAAATATCCCCGCACCCGAATAAATGACCCATACGGCGAAGCAGAGCGTATGAACTGGGTTTAACACAAAAACGCATTTCATCGTACGATTTTTGCACCAAACTCTTGCGCATGTCAGAAAAAATCCGTACCTTTGCAGCCAAAATAAAATACACGCACTATGGAGACAAGAACTTTCAAACTGGATGCAGCTGCTTTCTTCAAGAAAATGCAGGCAGACAAGCAGGCCTTGAATGCGTGCATTCGTCAGGGTAAAAATGTAAGTACAGAGGCGAAAAAACGTGGACTTACACTCGCTACACCCATATGATTTCCGAAAAGCAGAGGATGTCACTTATTACTTCGAGACGGAATACGGCTTGAAGTACAGGGCTTATTTTATTGAGTTCCCTGCTACGTTCTATAAGTTGTATTCTTTCTCTTTCGAAAAAGAGGAAGGGAACGCCCCATATGACAAGCGCGTAAAAGATACTATCGTCACGGTTCTGGCGGATTTCTTTGATTCGGAGAATTATATCTTGGGCTATACGTGTGATGTGACGGACGGTCGTGAGATGGCACGCAAGCACTTGTTTGACCGCTGGTTTGAGCAAGCCAATAACGGCTCACTTCGCAAGATTGATTTTCGGACGGATAACATCTACGTATCGCTGATTGTCAACCGGAATTATTTTGCAATCGACGCAGCAGTCCAGGACATCAACCAACTGTTTGTAGATATCTTATCGCAAAAATAGACTTAGATAAACATTAATCCGCCTATGGCATAAAACAATAGATTAACAACATACATAAATAATAAAGCATTCAGCTAAGTTGAAATCGAACCCGAAAGGGTGAGAACTTGGGTACTTGAAATCTCGACAGTTTCAAACCTATTAGACCAAGAACAAGGCTTTTAATGCTCACGCAATGCGTGAGTCTTGTTCGGTAGATAGATGGTCTAATAAGGTAGTCGAGAACCTCAAGCACCCAGATTGAAGCTAACAAGCCTCACGTTTTTGTATGCCTATGTTGATAAAAGAATATAAAACAAATACTCACCTTATTTAAATACGCACGCGTATGAGAAAACATTTATTTTTTGCATTAGGACTGCTGGTAGCGGTCGCCATGCTGCCTATCGGAACGCCGATGCAGGCACAAACGTACTGGGACGGTACGAGTAACAAAACCTTCAGCGGTTCTGGAACGCAAGCCGATCCGTATTTGATTGGTACGCCGGAGCAGTTAGCGGGACTTGCCGAGAGGACGAATGTCGATAAAGAAGACTTCGCCGGCAAGTATTTCAAACTGACGGCGGATATCTATCTCACCAATTTCAACGACCCGGACACGGCGAATTGGAAAGAGTGGGAACCGATTGCACATTCGCTGATGCAGTGGAATGCAGGTACGGACAACGGTTATTTCCGCGGTCATTTCGACGGCGACGGTCATACCGTTTATAACCTGTACTACGGCGCAGGTATGAATTGGGCGGATGATTGGAATCCCAATGATTTCGACATTGATCTCAGCGCGTACGATTTCTCTGTAATAAACAAGGCTTTGTTTGTCAATCTGGATGGCGGAACAATCGAAAACCTGAATATCGCCAATGCGAAGATGTCCGGTGTTAACCAAGCCCTGTTGGTAGTGAATGCAGAGGCCAATTCGGTCATCCGTAACTGTCACGTAGAAGGAGAACTTCGCGGTACGCAGAGCGGTTGTAACGGCCTTGCTCATACGAATAAAGGTCTGATCGAGAACTGTTCGGCAACGGTGAATACGAACCTGCAAGGCGGGGGCGCTTTTGTGGGTACGAATGACTCAACCGGTGTGATCCGTAACTGTACGAGTGCAGGCTTTATGCGCTGCACAATGAGTGACGGAAGCGGCTTTGTCTCCGTTAATAACGGTTTGATAGAGAAATGTACGGCAAACGTGCATGTTCAAGCACTCGGTGGTTCTGACGCACAGATGAATCAATATGGCGGTCACACGTTCCGTTACCGCAGCGGTGCCGGTTTCGTAGGTACGAACACGGGTATTATCCGCGAGTGTGCAGCCTTGGGTGATGTGGACGGCGAAGGAGTAACAGGCAACTATATCTGGTACAGCGGTATTGCCGGATTTGCATACCGCAACTGGGGCGGTCGTATCGAGTCAAGTTACTGCACGGGTACGCTACGCAACGTGAGTGACTCGACGGGTGTCGGCGGTAATCCCCAGATTGCCCATTTCTGTTACGACAACGGTTATAACGCTGCACATTATAGTGACGACATGGCGCGCGGTGATATATGGAACTGCTATGCAACGAGTACTATCGTTTATCACAATGCAGAGGAGTATATGCAGAGTATCCATGCGTTTACGGGTTCGTTCCACGATTACGGCGGCTTCGATGCGTGGATGATGGAACCCTCGACGCACTACGGTTGCTATTTCCCCAACGAGAGCCTGCCGACGGTAAGCACACAGGCTTCGACAGCGTGGAACGGTACAGGAAAGCCCTTGGCTCAGATGAAGACACAGGCTTTTGTGGATACGCTGAACATGTTAGCTTCTTTACTGGGCACGAGTCAATGGGAGTTGCGTGACGGTCTGCCTCGTCCGACGGGTGTGTATCTGACCGATGCCACGGTGTTCTTCGCCGGTGGTGACGGTACGAAAGCCAATCCGTATCTGATTAGCAATAAGCAGGAGTTGGAGAACTTGCGTTGGTTGGTTCAACAAGGCATGACTTTCAAGGGTAAGTATATTCGTCAGACGGATGACATTGCGCTGAATGCTCCCCGTTCCGAATGGGGTATTACGGCTCCGAAACAATGGATACCGATCGGTTCACCGAACAGCCATCCGTGGTATTCCAATACGAATCCTATGGAGTTTGACGGAGTGTATGACGGTGGGTTCCATGAGGTTAAGAATATGTATATCAGCAATCTGCTCCGTCAGCAAGGATTGTTCGGTCGTGTGAACAGGGGCGCACAGTTGCGAAACTTGGGTGTAACCGACGCCTATATCCGTGCCGCAGGAGACATCGGCATCCTGGCAGGCAAGATAGAAAATGAGCCTATTGTGATCCAGTGTTGGACTTCGGGCGACATTGCTACCCAAGGGCAGGAAGCATGGAACTTAGGTGCGATATTAGGCGATCAAACCGGGTACAGTTTTGTACTCAACTGCTCTTCGTCGGCTAAACTCACCGGTGGTAATTCGCGCACCAGTGCGTATGTGGATGCTGTATATGGAGGTTTCAACTCTTGGGCACAAGATACCTTGGTCAACTTCCTCTTTACGGGCTGTATGAATGATGGCAATGACGGTTCTTTCGGTCATTTCCAACACCGTGAGAACTTCTTTGCCGACAAAGAGAAAGCTAAAGTAGAATATTTGGGTGACGGCATGATCGGTGTCGCCAACAGTACCGAATGGACACAATCAAAGGAGTTGGTCAATATCTATAACTACTCCGTGACACGTTGGAACGAACGGCATGCCGGTAATGATGACCTGCAACTGCACTACTGGGAATGGCGCGAGAACGATTACCCGCGTATAGCGACAGACGCTAACTGGAAACCGGATGTGAAGATTAACTTTGAGAGCAACGGTGGTACGCACGTGACACCTAAATATATTTACGCGGGCGTGAAACTGCTGCCGCCGCAACGTCCGCTGCGTGACGGTTACATCTTCGCAGGTTGGTACAAAGATGCCGGGCTGACACAGTTTTTCGATTGGCAAACTGAGACACCGACTGGTAATATCACGCTCTATGCCCGTTGGATAGAGGACAAACGCTGGGAGATAGACATCACCCCCTTCCAAAATGAGTTTGCGACGGAATATCATATCCAGAATGCCGCCCAACTCCGCGGATTGGCGGCTATGCAGAACGGTCTATGGGATTGGGGCGGAAGAATTGATGATTGCAACGGTACGTCGCCTAAATTAGTCTATCCGTCGGCTCCTCTTTCGCAGACCTTGGTGCCCGTTAGTTTTGAAGGAAAAACTATCGTATTGGACAACGATATTCTGCTGTGCGATACGACTGACTGGCAGTATTGGGGACGCGGCGCGTTCGGTTTGCCGTGGAAGTCGATAGGTTCACACTACAATGTTTACAACGAAGGCGAACATTGGTTCCGTGGCACCTTTGATGGTCAGGGACATGTGATTTACGGTATATACCAAGAGACCACCGGTATGCCCAGTGACAACGCAGGTTTGTTCGGATGGGTTGGTAACGGTGCGGTGATCAAGAATGTGGGTATCGCGGCTTCGTGTCTGGATTATCAAAACTATGACACACGCGGTCAATTGAATGATGCCACTGCCTATTGGGAAGGATGCGGCAACCGTCAATCTGCGCCTTCGCATGTCGGTATGCTGGCAAGTTATGTAGTTGATTCCGTCATAATCGACCAATGCTACTCGGAAGGAAATATGTTTGTGCAATCGGGAGGTTACCGTGGCTTAGGCGGATTGATCGGACAATTGGGCGATGAATTCTATTACAAGACAGGCAAAGTGACCAACTGCTACTCGCGTGTGGATGTATATAACACGAGTGTAACAGATTCGATTGATTACGAACCTGCGGATTATGGTTTTGCGGCTCTGGGCAAACAGGTTCCTATTACGCAATGTTATAGTGCCGGACACACTTACCACTCTTTCGCCAATTCCAATAACTCATACGGCGACAGTGTGCAAAACTGCTACTTCGACAAAGAGTTGGTACAAGTAAAGGACTACTATTCATGGGGCGGCGGTATTCACTATATCGGAGACCCGAAGACAACGAACGAGATGCATGCCAAAGCAACGTATGTGGATTGGGACTTTGACAATATCTGGGGACGCAACGAAACGATTAACGACGGTTATCCGTACTTACGTATCTTCCATGAAGGAGCACCGGAGGACAGCGAAGATCCGGTTCTTGTAACGGGTATTACACTTAATGTGGCGGACACCACTATTCTCGCAGGAAACAGCGTGTTACTCATCGCTACCGTGCTGCCGGAGGATGCCGTGAATAAAGGGTTTACATGGTCGGTAGAAGAATCGGAATGGTACGCAGCAGACTGGTATTCGATGGATGAAAACGGATTGATAACTACCTATTTTGACCATAATCGTTTGGGGCAATCCGCTACAATCACTATTACTGTTACTACGGACGAGGGCGGTTATACGGCTACCAGCAGGATAAAAATCACGCAACCGAAACTGGAAGGCAAAGTCATCGCCAAACGTCGCTTCGGAGAGACGGAATGGCAGAAAGTTGGCGATTACGATAAGATGATCGAGAACTTCGAGTACATGTACCTTGTGTACAGTGTGCCGAACTTGTCAGCCGGTGCCATCACTTGGTCAACGGATGACGAGAGTATCTTTGCGTTGACCCCGATGAGCGATACGGTTTATAATATCTACAACGGCTACATAGAGAAGTATAACTACACTTGTGCGCGTGTCATCGTACGTGCCAAGAGAGCCGGCCGTTCGGTTGTGCGTGCCACTTCGGCTATCGGTGCCGTATTGGAGAAGACATGGAGTCCTGTTCTTGTTGAGCCTTTGATGCTTACTATTTATTTGCCGCCTGCACAACAAGGTTATTACGGGCTCGACTACCCGCAACCGCATACGCAAATGGGCATGGGGGATACACAACAGTTGGATGTAGTTTTCTATGGTAACTGTGCCGGCGATTATATCAATTCGGGCGGTTGGTCAAACGGTTCCACTACAGAAATTTCCTATTTACCTACTATACAATGGACTTCATCTAACCCTTCTGTACTGACGGTGGATGCGAACGGACTCGTTACGGCAGCCGGTGTAGGATCGGCTACTATCACGGCTGTGGCTGTAGGAACAGAACTCTCCGACGTTACCGCAGCAATCACCGTTTCGACTATCGAGGCAGAGCGTATCGTTATCAACGAAGGAGACGGATGGACAACCCTTGAGGTGGCTGAAGGATCGACTCTACAATTGACGGCAACAGTCATACCAGCGAACGCGTCGGATAAGACCGTCACTTGGTCGTCCAATAATACCAATATCGCTACAGTGGATCAAAATGGTCTCGTGACGGGAGTTGCTTCTAGTTATTGGGAGGTGCGTATCACCGCCACAACGGTGAACGGCATGAGTGCCTCTATCAATGTGCGTGTCACAGAACCGTTGTCGCCTACTCACTACACCATCCGCTTCCTCAACTGGGACGGCACGGAGTTGCAATCGTCGCAAGTTCTTGAAGGCGATATGCCGACCTATAGCGGCGCTATGCCTGTACGTCCGGAGGACGAGAACTACACGTATTCCTTCAGCGGTTGGAGTCCGGCTGTCGTAGCCGCTACGGCTAACGCCGACTACACGGCAACATTCACCGCTACAGAGAAGAGTGCGACCGGCATAGAGGAGATAGACGCATCCCAAATCGTAAATGGTAAATCGTCAAATCGCAAATTGCTCATTGACGGTACCCTCTACATCCTCCGTGGCGACAAGACCTACACGGTACAAGGCGCAGAAGTGAAGTAGTCGAAAGTCGAAAGTCGAAAGCTTCGACTAAGTACAATGCACAAAGAAAGCAGGTGGGCGGAAAACGCCCGTCTGCTTTGGTTTTCTGGTGTCTCAAGAATAAATAGAACATTACATATAGGCATCGCATAGGTGTTGCATAGGACATTTCATCGTGATTCCTACGAAACGCCCACGAGAAGGGTTTGTAAAACGCTATAAATGAACTGGTTACACCCCCACTCGCCTAACGAGATATTAATTATTAATTATTAATTTTAACTTCCTCCCCCCATGTTTCTCCCCTCCTCCTGAAATACTATTCCTATACCATTGCGAAACCACTACGCCGGGTGCGAGGTCTTTTTGGACAATTTTTGCAGTACTTCGGTCCTCCCTGCTGAAGCAGGGTCCCACCGAAAGTACGGTCGCGTCCTGCCGGGCATATGCAAATTCCAGAGGTGTTTTTTGAAAAGACTACGTCTTATATTCCGGTACAGTTATCAGCCGTCTTATGCAAGCATAGTCGTCTGATAACCGCTCCGAAATAATAGAATTGTATTCTATTTTTCAAAAAACACCTCTAAAATTTGCATATGTGCAATTTTTGTAGTACCTTTGTACCGCTTTTTGTGCGCAGTGCGCGAAAGGCGGAAAAAGACAAATATGAAAATGCGAAAAATCATTCTGACAGTTATCTGCTGCATGGCAGCACTCTGCACGATATGTGCGGAAGACGTGGTCTATCTGACCACCGAGCAGTTCCGCGAACGCGTCTTTGACTACAAGACCCAGCGCGAGTGGGTCTTCCGGGGCGACAAACCCTGTATCATCGATTTCTACACCACATGGTGCGGACCCTGCAAACGTCTCGCGCCCATCATGGAGGAACTGAGCCAGACTTATTGCGGACAAATCACATTCTACAAAGCGGACACGGAACGGGAACGCGAACTGGCATACGTGTTCGGCATCAACAGCATCCCGCAGGTGCTGTATATCCCCATGGAGGGCAAACCCATGCTGCTCAAGGGACTGTACCCCAAAGAAGATATCATCCGCATCATCAACGAGTTCCTGCTGAAATAGTCGAAAGTCGAAAGTCGAAAGTCGAAAGCAAATAGTCGAAAGTCAAAAGCAAAAAGCAAAAAGCAAAAAGCTTATGCAAGTAGAGTTAGTATTACTGATTTTATCGTTATTGTTCTTCGTCAGCATCTTTGCTGACAAAATCGGTTACAAATACGGCGTGCCGGCGTTGCTGCTGTTCCTCGGCGTAGGAATGTTCTTCGGCAGCCACGGGATAGCCAGTCTGATGGGCACCGAAGGCGTGACCATCGAGACCGGCACTGCACAGGCGCTCAGTACGTTAGCGATGTGCATCATCCTCTTCACCGGCGGCATGGAGACCAAGCTGAGTGAAATCAAGTCCGTGGTGGCACCGGGTGTGACGCTCGCTACCGTGGGCGTGCTGCTGACATGCGCCATCACGGGTGTGATTATCTATTATATCTTCGGGTGGATCCACGCCGTGGCGAGTGTCACGATATGGATGGCACTCCTGATGGCAGCCACGATGTCGAGTACGGACAGCGCCAGCGTCTTCTCCGTGCTCCGCACGAACGGTATAGGTCTCAAACACAACCTCCGTCCGCTGTTGGAGTTGGAGTCCGGCGCGAACGACCCGATGGCGTATGTCCTGACCACCACGCTCATCGGCGTTGTCCTCTCGGGTCAGGAAGATGTTGCCACGCTGCCCATCGTGCAGACCATAGTCATCCAGTTGGTGATGGGCACCGTGTTGGGCTACGCCTTCGGCATGGGGCTGGTACAGCTGATGCGTCGCGTCAAACTGGGCAACGAGGCACTCTACCCGATTATGATTCTGACGGCGTGTATCTTCATCTTCTCCGTCACCTATTACCTGCAGGGCAACACCTATCTCGCCGTCTATGTGGCTGGACTGATTATCGGCAATAACAAATTCACCCGCAAACGCCAGACGAAGTCGTTCTTCAGCGGACTGACATGGCTGAGCCAGCTCGTGATGTTCCTCATGCTCGGTCTGATGGTAGAGCCGAGCGACCTGACGGATTACCATGTGTGGCTGCCGTGCCTCATCATCAGCATCGTGATGATTGGCATATCACGCCCACTGGCGGTGTGGCTCTGCATGCTTCCCTTCAAGCAGTATATGCAGCGCGACAAAGTGATGCTGAGCTGGGTCGGGCTCAAAGGCGCCGTGCCTATCATCTTCGCGATCATGTGCAAGGCGAACGGCGTGCCCGGAGCAGACCTTATCTTCAATGTCGTCTTCCTGTGCACCATCGTCTCGCTGCTGGTACAGGGCACCACGCTGACTTATGTAGCCAAGAAACTCGACCTCGCCACCGCTCCTCAGGAGTCCCGCACGTTAGAGTTCTTCGATATCGACCTGCCGGATGAGATACAGTCGTCCGCACGCGAGGTGGAGGTGTCGGAGCCGATGTTAGAGAAAGGCAACACCCTGCGGGATATACAGATACCTCCTCGGACCCTTGTGGTGATGGTGAGGCGTGGCGAGGACTTTTTCGTACCGACCGGCGTGAGTGAACTGCAAGCAGGCGACCAGCTGCTCGTCATCTCCGACAAAGATGCCGAAGCCTCCTACCGGCATATGGCTTCCGAGGCGGAGGAAGAGGCACAGTGGCGCGCAGAGGTACGGCGCAAAGCACGCGACAGGTTCTATCACCTCACCGCTTGGATGCACAAGAAATAAATGATAAAATGGTAAATGACCAAATGGTAAATGACCAAATGGTAAATGACCAAATGGTAAATGACCAAATGGTAAATGATAAAATGGTAAATGACAAAATGATAAATAATATAATTACGGTCTTCCTGACCGGCGCCACCGGCACCATGGGTTATGCGGGAATGACCGAGATCCTCCGTTACCCCGAACGCTACCGTCTGCGTATCCTTGCCCGGCGGAGCAAGAAAAACCTGAAGATGCTCTCCGCGCTCAGCCAGCAGCATCCGTCGTTACAGATTATCTGGGGCGACCTGACGCGTTACGACGACGTGCTGCAAGGCGTGAGCGGCGCGGATATCGTCCTGCATGTGGGCGGCATGGTCTCTCCGCAAGCGGACTACCGCCCCCAAGCCACGCTGCGCACCAACATCACCGCCGCAGAGAACATCACCCGTGCCGTCCTTGCACAACCCGAAGAGCAGCAGCCCAAAGTGGTCTATATCGGTTCCGTGGCGCAGATGGGCGACCGTCGCGAACCGCTTCACTGGGGCAGGACAGGAGACCCTATATGCGTCTCCGCCTATGACCATTACGGTTTGACCAAGGCACAGGCGGAACGTATCATCACCGGCTCGTCCATCAAGCGATGGGTCAGCCTCCGCCAGTCCGGCATCCTGTACCCCGCTATCCTGCGCAACTACGACCCTATCATGTTCCATGTGCCCATCCGCGGCGTGCTGGAATGGGCTACCGTGGAAGACAGCGGACGGCTGCTCGAACGCGTATGCCGGCAGGAAGTGCCCGACGAGTTCTGGAACAACTACTATAACATCGGCTCCGGAGACCAGTACCGGCTCTCCAACTATGAGTTCGAGTGTCTGCTCCTCGACGCCATCGGATGCCCAAAACCCGAGAAGATATTCAACGCCAAGTGGTTCACCACCCGTAATTTCCACGGCATGTGGTATCTCGACGGCGACAGACTGGAGCAATACCTCCATTTCCGCGCCAACATCCCCGTCAAGGACTATTTCGCACAGATGGCAGAATCCCCGTCACTCCCGTGGGCTATCAAGTTCGCCGCCAAGACCCGTATCGCCCGGCTGTTCCCGCATTGCGTCAAAGCGGCGATGTGGTTCATGGCGAACAGCAAGGAACACGGCACGCAATGGTGGATCAGACAATATACCAAGGGACAAGGGACCAAGGACCATGAGCGTGCGCGACAACGTATCTCCGCCTATTACGGCACGATAGAGGCGTACCGCGCCATCCCGGACTGGGCGCACATGGACCTCAGCCACCCGAGCGAGAAGCCGGTTCTGCTTGACCACGGCTACGACGAGAGCAAGGATGTGGACAGCCTGACGGACGCCGAGCTGCAGCAGGCGGCTGCTTTCCGCGGCGGCAAATGGCTGGGCAACGACACATGGCAGGACGCCGATGGACACTCTTTCCGCGCCTCGCGGAGGCTGGTCCTCCTCGGCGGACACTGGTCCCCGTACGACATGCCATTCCCCTATCAGGAGGGGAACACCCCACTCCCCCGACCGGCAGAAACAGAAGGGGCTGTTATCCCGTGGCACTGGGACCGCGTGGCGAAGAAAAACCCCTTCTTCGCCCAGCTCTGGACACCGCTCCACGAGCCCGATGAAGATAATATCTACGGCGCCGATATATTCGACGGCTGGGAGAAATAAAAATATTAACTATTAATTTTAAAATATTAACTATTAATTTTTAATTATTAATTACTTACTATGATCGGAACAATCATCTATGTATTAGGTATCATCTGCGCCGTTTGGTGCGTACTGGACATCTTCAAAACAGCCAAATGCGGCTTGCTGGGCAAGATTATCGCGTCTGTTCTCGTCTTGGCTTTCAGCTGGGTGGGCTTTGCCGTGTATTATTTCCTTGTCCGCGGCAAGATCTGATTTTGCATGGAGCAGATTATCACGCTCTCTGACGCCTTGGATACGCCTACGTTCTACGGCGTCAACAACCGGAACATGCTCTGCCTCAAGAACCAGCACCCGGATGTACGTGTGGTGGCACGAGGCTATCAGGTCAAAGTGACCGGAGCAGATAGCGCTGTGGCACATTTCGCACAGGCACTGCGCCTGTGCGAGCAGTTCTGCATCCGTAACAACAAACTCACCGAACAGGACATCCTCATGCTCCTTCACGGCGACCGCCCGCACGAACAGGTGACCGACAACCTCATCCTGCACGGCGTGAACGGCAAGTCTATCTATGCCCGCTCCGCCAACCAGAAAGCGCTCGTCGAGGCCTATGCCGACAACGACCTGCTCTTCGCCGTCGGACCGGCAGGCAGCGGTAAGACCTATACCGCTATCGCACTCGCCGTGAGAGCTCTCAAGAACAAAGAGGTACGACGTATCATCCTCTCCAGACCCGCTGTGGAAGCAGGCGAGAAATTAGGTTTCCTGCCCGGCGACATGAAGGACAAGATCGACCCCTATCTGCAACCCCTCTATGATGCGCTCCAAGATATGATTCCGGCAGCCAAACTGACCGAATACATGGAGAAAGGCACCATCCAGATAGCGCCGCTCGCTTTCATGAGAGGACGCACGCTCTCCGACGCCGTAGTCATCCTTGACGAAGCACAGAACACCACCGTTCAGCAACTCAAGATGTTCCTCACACGCCTCGGCATAGGCGGAAAGATGATTGTCACCGGCGACCTCACACAGATAGACCTGCCCGCCTCGCAGAAATCCGGACTGAGGGACGCTATCGACCGCTTCCGGAACCTCAAAGGCATACGTATCATCACCTTCGACGAAAAGGACATCGTGCGGCACCCCCTCGTCAAGAAAATCGTTGCCGCATACGAATAAAACCTCTTCACGGAATGTATTTTGACGAATTAGCTCTATCGGACGAAGTGCTGGATGCGCTGTGGGACATGCATTTTGACGAGTGTACCCCGGTTCAGGCACAGACCATCCCGGTCATCCTTGACGGCAAGGATGTGATAGCCTGCGCCCAGACCGGTACCGGCAAGACCGCCGCATATATCCTGCCGCTGCTGACCAACCTTGCCTTTGACAACCATAATCCCGACAAACTCAACGCCATCATCATGGCGCCAACCCGCGAACTGGCACAACAGATAGACCAGCAGATGGAGGGGTTCGGGTATTACGTGCCGTTCTCGTCCGTGGCTATCTACGGCGGCAAGGACAGCGGAGCATGGGGCACACAGGTGACCGGTCTGCAACGCGGCGCGGATATCGTCATCGCTACGCCCGGACGGCTCCTGAGCCAGATGAACATCTATGACGTGGACTTCTCCGGCATCAAGTATTTCATCCTCGACGAAGCGGACCGGATGCTTGACATGGGTTTCTATGACGACATCATGACCATTGTCCGCAAGTTACCCGCCGACCGGCAGACCATTCTCTTCTCCGCCACCATGCCGCCGAAGATCCGGCAGCTCGCCAAGACCATCATGCATGACCCGGTGGAGGTGCAGATAGCCGTATCGCGTCCGCCCGAGTCTATTCACCAGCGGTGCGCACTGCTCTACGAGCCGCAGAAAGCGGGGCTTATCCTTCATCTGCTCTCCACCATGAAGGAGCCGGACGGTTCCCCGCTCAAGAAAGTCATCATCTTTACCGGCAAGAAACAGCGTGTGAAAGAGCTGACCCGTACGCTGCGCAGCATGCATATCGATGCGCACGCCATGCACAGCGACCTGCAGCAGCATGAGCGGGACCAAGTGATGCTCGATTTCCGCAACGGCAAGATAGACGTGCTGGTGGCTACCGACGTGGTGGCACGCGGCATTGACGTGACAGACATACCGCTTGTGATTAACTATGACGTCCCGCACGACCCGGAGGATTACGTACACCGTATCGGGCGTACGGCACGCGCCGCCAACAGCGGTGAAGCACTCACGCTGGTCACGCCGGAAGATGCACGATACTGGTCGCACATACACCGTTTTCTGAAAAAAGATATAGAAAAACTGACTCTTCCCTCCGCATTAGGAGCCGCTCCTACAGATGCCGAATACGCCACTCGTTCGGGTAGAGGTTATTCTGGCGGTTCCCGACATTCTTCGCGAAACCGAGGGGGACACCCTCATAGGTCAAGAGGAGCAAACCGAGGGGGACATCGGTCAGGTTCAGCGCCTCGGTCCTGAGATACGCCAGCGCCTGCTCGCGGGTCAGCGGTACATTCACAAACGCCTCCTTGCGCAGGTCTTTCGCCATGCTCAGGCTATGCTGGGGTGCAATGCCCTTGCCGCGTTCCTCGCCTAAACCGAAACCGGTAGAGATACAGGTCATCTGCGAGGACAGATAATCCACCAACTCCTTGTATTTCAACGGGTACGCCGTAGCAAAGCGGTCCCAGTAGCGTATCGCCCACTCATCGGGGTGCTGCAGCCAGCTGCGCATCACCGGCAGGAACTCGGGGTGTGCTATCCCGCGCTCTTTCTTCGGCGCATGGAAAGACACCGGCTGCTCCAACGCGTCCTGCTTGCGCAGCACGCAGAGGTAGAAACCCTCTCCTTTCGTGCGGTGCGGGTAGAAATGGTAGCCCATATTGCTCTCCACGATACCCCAAGAGGGGTCGTAGTCCAGAGGCATGATGTCCGCGCCAAGGATATCTGCCGCCCACTCCACGTTTTTCTCGTTCTCCTCTTCGTTGAACGTGCAGGTGGAATAGATGAGAATACCTCCGGGTTTCAGGGCATCCCACACATCCATCAGAATAGCCCTCTGCCGCTCGGCGCACTGACGCACTGCCTGCAAAGACCATTCTGCGCGTGCGCCCTCATCCTTGCGGAACATACCTTCACCCGAACAGGGAGCGTCCACCAAGATGCAGTCGAACAGATGCCGGCACCGCTCGCCGAACTCGACGGCTTTGTTATGCGTGACCACGGCATTGCCGTTGCCCCATTTCTGTATGTTCTCGCTCAGCACGAACACGCGCTGACGGACCACTTCGTTGCTCACTAACAGTCCGTCACTACCCAGAAACTCGCTTATCAGCGTGCTCTTGCCGCCGGGCGCAGCGCAGAGGTCCAAGACCACCGAAGAGGTGTCCACGTACTGCTCCAGAGCCTGCTGGATAAACATCGAACTCGCCTCCTGCACATAATAGCACCCCGCATGGAAAAGCGGGTCCAGCGTGAACTGGGGACGGGAACTCAGATAATAGCCGTCCATGTGCCATGGCACCTCCTCCGTATCGCAATCAAAAGTAAGCACGTCTATCTTGGTGTTCAGACGGATAGACGTCACAGGCTCCGTTTCCAGCGCCCGTATCAGCAGCCCTGCCTCATGACCCAACTGCTGGTGCATACTCTCTATGAAATCGACTGGTAACATCACTCTGCTTTCAACTTTTGACTTGCGACATTTGTCTAAATCGGGCACAAAGGTACAACTTTTTTTGCATATCTGCAAATTTTTACCTCTATTTTTTGCGTAATTCAAAAAATTGTAGTAATTTTGCAGCCAGAAAAAAATGCATGAATATGAAACCATTCTCACTATCTTTGTCTTTTTTGCTTTTGGCGGCAACGGCTGCTGCGCAGACAAGCGTCAACATCAGTGAGGGCATGTGCGGCAACTCGCTTTACTATTCCGTTGATGCAGATTACCAACTTGCCTTCTGGTATGATACTATCGGCAATACAGTGCCCTCCGCGTTTTCTGTCTATGACATGTGGGATTTCGGTGCTCCGGATGATATGACCGCCATGCCTGCGCCATGGACCGGATACGCCGCTCAGATTCAGAGTATCGACCTGAGCCGTGTCTCCAATATCGGCAGCAACGCGTTCCGTGGCATGACCAAGCTGTACTGCGTCACTATCCACGATGCCGCGACGGCAGGCGACAGTGCATTCTTGGGTTGTACCAACCTGAACACCGTCAAGGTCTGGTCATCCGTCAAGCCGGTTATACAACCCACCTCCCTGCTGCTGGACAAAGAGAGCGGCAAAGAGGTCAGTCTCGTCATCACACGTACGGAGGAGATGGCAGAGCTCCTCAGGGCGGACACCGTATGGAATGCCGCAGGCAGAGTCATCACCACGGAGAACGGCGAATGGAACAGCGCACAATGGGATGTCACCCCCTCCGGCTCCGGCGAAGGTACGGTCAGTCTGACGCTGGACTACACGCCTGACGACCCGGAGAACCCAAGCGACCTGCTCTTCATCGGCGACATGGACACCTCCGTCGTCACGCCGCCATGGCATGAGTTACGCGACAAAGTGGAGGAGATTGTCATCGGCGACAAGGTGTCGTATGTCGGCAAGAACGCTTTCGCCTCGCTGACGAACGTGCAGAGCATCCAGTTCCGTCAGGGCAAGCATGCGCTGGACTCGATACACATAGACGCATTTGCGCACACCGTCACGCCGTGGAAATTTGCATTGGGCGACCCGCAAGACGGACCTGTCGTACCGCCTGCCGTCATCGGATGGGACGGCGACACGAACTCCCTGCCGCAGAATTTCCTTGAGGGGACCGTGCTGTATGTGCCCGACTCCGTGTTCGAATACCAAGGCGGAACCGTGCGCGCCATCGACCTGTACAGGAACGACCCGTTCTGGAGCCGGTTCAACCGCGTCACCGACCGCACAGTGGATGTCGGAGAGCCTGACAAACAGTCCGTGCAGATGGCATGGCTGCCGCTGGAGGGTGCCATGGGATATAACCTGACCATCCACAAGAAAGGCTGTGACGGATGTGACACCACTATCTTCATCCCGGCATTAGGCGGCAAGGGTCTGCTGGACTGGGAGCATATGGACATCCCGTCCTACACCGCTGCGCCGCGCCGCAAGCCCAAAGCCGATGACGGCAACGGCGGTATGACCATCCTCATCGAGATAAAGAAAGGCAGCGGCAGTGCGCCGAACAACGATGTGCAGGTGAACGCCTCAGGGCTCGACCCTGCCAGCGAATACAGCTACACCCGCGAGGTGGTGCTGGATAAGAACAACCACGCGGACGTCAATGCCGCACTCACAAAACAAGGCAGCTTCGTCACACAGAAAGCTATTGTCTATTACACCGTCACCTTCGTGGACAAAGACGGCAATATCATCAAAGAAGAAACGGTAGAGGAAGGCAAGAGCGCCACCGCGCCGGATGACGGGCAGATACCGGAGGTGGAGGGACATACCTTCACCGGCTGGGACAGGGCGTTTGATGTGGTGGAGGGCGACCTGACCGTCACCGCACAATACGAGCTGAACCTCTTATCCGTCACCTTTGTCAACTGGAACGGGGATGTGGTTTATTCGCAGACCGTCCTATGGGGGTTCAGCGCCGACACACCCGCAGGTCCGTCACGCGAGGGCTACATCTTCACCGGCTGGGACAAGGATTACTCGTCCGTGAAAGAGGATATGGTCATCACCGCGCAATTCACGATACTGACTTTCACCGTGACTTTCTTCGACCGCAGCGGCAACGAGTTGTCCACGCAGACCGTCGAATGGCACGGAGCAGCAAAGGCACCGGAGGCTCCGGCAATGGAGGGACACACCTTCACCGGATGGGATGTGGATTTCAGCGACGTGACGACCGACCTTATTGTGATGGCACAATACAAGAAAAACAGCTATACCGTCACTTTCGCGGACTGGGACGGGACGGTACTCTCCACACAGACCGTGGAATGGAAGGAAGCCGCCAAGTATCCGGCAGACCCGACCCGCGAGGGCTATACCTTCGTGGAATGGGACACCGACTTCAGCCATGTGACGGAAGACTTGGTGGTGACTGCCATCTATGCGATAAACGTCTATACCGTCACTTTCGCGGACTGGGACGACAAAGTGCTGAAGACCCAAGAGGTGGAGCATGAGTCCGCCGCCACCGCACCCGAGGAACCGACCCGCGAGGGCTATACCTTCACCGGCTGGGACAAAGACTTTTCGTCTGTCACCTCCGACATGCTCGTCACCGCACAATACGTGAAGAACGACCCGACAGGACTGGATGATGTACAAAAGGACGAGGTACCATGTACCAAGGTGCTGCGTGAGGGCAGGTTAGTTATCCTCGTCGGCGGACAGGAGTTCGACGCGCAGGGCAAGAAAATCCAATAAGACGCCTTATGAACGGATTTCTGTACCGCATAGACCGGATGCTCAGTCAGGGGCAGGGTCGTCAGCTGGTATGGCTGGCAGTGGTGGTGACTGTTCTGGTGACCTTGTCATGGCTGGTCAATATAGGAATGGGCAACCCCTTTTCCATCGGTCAGATTATCCAGCTGGTGCTCGCTCCCGGAGAGTTCATCAACCACGGCAAGCCCCATCTGCTGTTCCAAGTCATAGTCAATATCTTCGGTCTGGTGTTAGTCTCCAGCGTGCTTATCTCGCTGCTGAGCAATATCGTCGAGAACCGCGCCTCGGCATATAACCGCGGACTGCTTCGTTACCGTTTTCATGACCATGTGCTGTTTCTCGGTGCCGACGACATGCTGGTGGATACCATCATCGGCCAGTGTTCCGAAGGCAGACAGCCCGTCGTGGTGCTCACCGAGCAGGACGCCGAGGAGGTCCGCAAGCGGCTCTTGGCGCTGATTCAGGACCGCTCGCTGCGCAACAGGCTGGTGGTGCTTTACGGACACCGTACCCAGCGTGAGCAGTTGCTCTCTGTCTATGCACAACGGGCACAGAGAGTCTTCATCCTCGGCGAGAGAGACGAACAGGACCATGACTCGAAGAACATCCTCTCGCTCTCGCTCATCAAGAGCCTTGTGGAGAACGGCACCCACACCACGGACTGTTATTTCCTCTGCCACCACCTGAACACGCTGCGTATCATGCAGCTGCAGACAGAGCCCCTGCCGCAGCAGTTGCATCTGACGGTGATGAACGCCCCTGAGAGTTGGGCGCAACGCGTGCTGGTCAACCGGGAGGGATTTCCGGCACTCAACCGCCATGAGCACCCTTCTGCCGAAGACAGGGAGTATGTGCATCTGGTCCTGATAGGGTGTTCGCAGATGGCATACGCGCTTGCTTTCACCGCCGCGCATGTGGCGCATTATCCTAATTATATCACGCAGGGCTTGCGCACGCGTATCACGATGGTGGACGGAGACATGGACATGCACAGCGATTTCCTGCGCAGCCATTATGCCTCGCTCTTCCGCCTCGCACGCCGCACGCATATACGGTGGACCGCAAACGGAGAAGAACCCCGTATGACCTGTGAGACCTATGTGCCCGAGCCCGATTATGACTTCCTCGATATCGAATGGCAGTTTGTCTCCTCCCGTCCGGACACTCCGCAACTGCGAAGCCTGCTGGAGCAGTGGAGCAGGGACAAAGAGCAGATGCTGACCGTTGCCGTCTGTATGGACGACATGCGCACGGCACTCGCTACGGCGCTCTACCTGCCGGACACCATCATGGCGCAGCAGATACCCGTCTTGGTCTATCAGTCATCCAATGCCGCCCTTGCGGAATGGACCAAAGCCTTCACCAGATATACGAACATATACCCCTTCGGCATGCGCGAGGACTGCTACGACAAGACCTTCCGCCGCCGTCTGGAATGGGCGAAAGCAGCCAATGAGGCGTACGAAGACAACGCCGCAAGGCTCAACCCCAACCGCAAACGCAAACACTGGCATGACCTCAAACTGACACTCCAGTTCTCCAACCTCTACAGTGCCAATTTCTGCCATTCCGTTCTGGCAGACACCGACCCGCAGTATTACGCCCGGCTGGAGCACCAGCGATGGCTCACCGAGAGACTGCTCTTGGGCTACAAAGCCATGGACAAGAGCGAACGGATGCGCATCGAGCATCTGCCCGAGGAACAGAAATGGAAAGAGATGGAGCGGCTGGAACCCTATTTCCTGCACCCTAATATACAACCCTTTGAAGAACTGACCGAAGAGTCCGTCCGCAAAGATGAAGTGATGGTCAACTGCATGCTGAAAAAATGAACCAAGAATATACCTATTACGCGTTTGTCAGCTATCGTTCGTCCGATGAGAAATGGGCGCGGTGGCTGCAAGAGAAGATAGAAGGCTATCGTCTGCCTACTACTATCCAGCACGAGAACAGCAACCTGCCCAAGACACGTCTGCGCCCCTGTTTCCGCTACCATACGGACATCCAGCCCAATGAACTGAAATCAGAGCTGCGGCAGAAACTGGAGCAGTCCAAATACCTGCTGGTCATCTGTTCGCCCCGTTCGGCGCAGTCCCAATGGGTGGGAGCCGAGATAGATACCTTTGTCGAACTGGGACGCCGGGACCGCATCATACCCGTCATCATGGAGGGAAGACCATACAGTTCTGACCCGGAGACGGAGTGCTACAACCCTGCGCTCCTTCGTCATTTCCCGCATTCCGACAATATCGACGAGGACCAAGAGATACTCGGCGTGAACATCCGCGAGGAAGGCAGCGGCAGCGCGTATATGAAACGCGAGCGGGCGGTGATGCAGGTGGTCAGCCGCATGCTCGGCGTCAGTTTTGACCGTATCTGGCAGCGTCAGAAACGACGCATCCGGCGGCGTATCATTCTCACTGTCACCGGCACGCTGCTGGTGCTTGCCGCGCTCCTCGCCGTCTGGCTTGCCAACCGGCCTTTCGACAGCCGTGTCACGCTCTACGAAGCCACTCCTGCCGTTGAGGCGCTGCCGCCGATGCATGATGCCGTACTCACACTCGCTCTGCCTGACGAAGAGCGGACGGACACCATCCGCGCATGGGGTGAGACGGTGCTTTTCCGCTATCTGCCCGCACGGTTCAAAGGCAGAAAAGTCACCATGCATGTCGAGGCTCCCGATTACCTCCCCTTGGATACTACGCTCGTCCTCGCGCCGGACATACATCTGCCGCTGCTGCGGGACCCGCAGGTCTATGGCAGACTCCGTGCCGTGGTGCTCATCGACGGAGAAGTGGCGGCGCACACGCCTGTCCGCGTGGAGCAATATGACATCACCACCGGCGCGGACGGTGCCTTCTCGCTCTTCATTCCGCTGGAGAAACAACGGAAGACCTATACCGTCTCTGTGCCCGCATCACATCGTTCAACCACTCTCCATGCACCCTGCGGGAGAAATGACATCGTCCTGTTATGAAACACTCGCCTTTCGACTTTCGCCTTTCGACTTTTGTCTTTTGTCTTTCTACTTTTGTCTTTACTCTTCCGTCGTTCAGCCAGACCCAGTCCGGCTATGTGCGGACCGTCTCGCGTCCCGGACAACCCTCCCTGCGGCTGCAAGGTGTCGTCGTGCGGGTGCAGGGAGACTATAACCCCGTCATGACGGACGAGCAGGGAGGCTTTCAGGTCCTCATGCCCGGATACAAGGCAGGGACGGCATATAGCCTTGCAGGAGCCAACAAAGGCGGTTACGAGTTGCAGGAACCCGAACTGGTGGGCAGACAGCTGCCTTTCTCCGCCTCCGTTCCGCTGGAGATTATCATGGTCAGCAGACGGCAGATGCAGAAAGACAAACAGCGTATCGAAAAGGCGGCACGCGAGAATGTGGAGCGGTACTACGAGCAGCAGCTCAATGCCCTCAACGACCGGCTGGCACAGGCACAACTGACCAACCAACAGTATGAAGCGCAACTGCAGCTCTTGGAGGAACGCTATGACAGTTACGAACCGCTCATCGAGCAGATGGCGGAACGCTATGCACGGACGGACTACACCGCGCTCTCGCAGACGGACAGCCTGATCCAGCAGGCTATAGAACAGGGAGACCTCGACCTCGCACAGCAGCGCATCCTCGCCAAAGGAGCCCCCAATATCCGTGAGCAGAAGATACAGCGTATCCGGCGGATGGCGGATGCGCAGCGGGCGGAACTCGCCGGGGACCTGTATCATCTCTATGCCATACACCTCAGCCGTTTCCGGAATGACTCGGCACTCCTGTATATCACGCGCCGCGCAGCCCTTGACACCACCAACGCGCAGTGGCAACTCGATGCCGGGAATGCGTATGACAAGATGGGCAGGGACTATGCACAGGCGCTCACGCTCTACCGCCGCGCACTCCGTTACGCGCTTGCCAATGAAGGACCGCAGGCACTGCGCACCGCACAGGCGCATAATAACATCGCCTACGCCCTCACACGCCTCGCATGTTATGCCGAAGCGCTGCCCGAGCAGCGGCAGGCGCTTGCGCTCTACCGGCATATCTACGGCACCAACCACGCCCTGACAGCAGCGCGTATCGTCAATTTGGGAGCTATTCACTATTACTCGGGGCAACGGGACTCCGCACAGCTCTGTTTCACCCGGGCGGAAGAGGTTTATACGGCGTTGGAGAGCGCCGAACCCGATAATACGGACATCCCCTTGCTCCATGCACAACTGCTCAATAACCAAGCCGCTATCGATGTGGCAGGTGACGACTATACCTCTGCCTACAACCGCCTGAGTAAGGCACTCACCCTGCTCCCTCCATCCGGAGCGGAGTATGACAAGGTGGTCTATCTGCGCGCACTCGGCGCGGTCTGCCACTACCGGAACATGCCCGCCGAAGCGCACGCCGCTTGGCAGCAGGCGTATGACATCGCGCTCCGCATCTACGGACCGGAACACCCCGTCACCCTCGAACTCGGGTCGTATCTTCAATAATCTGTCAAAGAACACTTGCAGTTTGTGTGCGGAGAGCTGCACTCCGCCACGATGTCCCGCAGCGCAATGTTGCGGCAGTCGTTCGCATGAGGCAACATAAAGAAAAACACCTGCGAAAGATGTCTGCCTCTTCATCTGCCTGCCGGCACAGCCAAGCATATGAAGCACTCTATGCTGTTTCGGGAACCGCCTCGCGGCGGAATAAGTGTCATTCAAAGAGCAGCTGCTCTATGAAATTTGATGCAAAGATAATACATTTGGGAGCGAAAAACAATACCTTCTTAACCAGAGGAAACTCTTTTTCCCTTATTGTAGCCGAAATATGCTATAAAACATAAACCTGTTCTTAAAATCCGACATGTTTTTCATTCCGTCTGCTTGGACGAACTTGCTGTACGTGGTCAGAAAATATACGGTTTTAGGCGAATCGGCTCAAAAAAGACTGTTTTTTTGCATTTTTTGGCTCTATTTGAGCCGATTATTCAAATATTTTTTGTAATTTTGCACCGATTTTATAATTGGGTATATGGAAACAGCACGAGAAATACTGCAATTCTTGCACTATCATCCTTCCTCTTCGCGTGAAGAGATACGAACAGGTATCGGTTTTCAAGAGAGCGATGCAACGCTCAAAAGACTTATCGGTACCGGAGTGGAGACCGGGGATATAGACGTGGAAGGGAAAGCGCGCGCTACGCGTTATTCCTTATCTCCCCGCGCGCATTTACTGATGCCGCTGGATTTAAACACCTATTATGCACAGGAGACCGATGAGCGGCAAGTACAGACCGGTTTCAATTTTGCGCTTATTAACGAACAACTTCCGCAAATATCGTTATTTTCGGAAGCGGAATTGGCTCATTTGAATGATTTGCAGGCGGAGTTCCGCATGCATTTGGCAGATATGAGCGAGAACGAGTATCGCAAAGAGATGGAGCGGTTAGGAATAGACCTCAGCTGGAAATCGTCTCAGATAGAGGGCAATACCTATTCGCTTTTGGAGACAGAGCGGTTATTGCGAGAGAGCAAAACGGCAGAAGGGAAGACCAAGGAAGAAGCGGTTATGCTCCTTAATCACAAGGATGCTTTGCGTTTTGTGCTGGACAATCCCGACTATTTGCAGATACTGACCGTCGGGCATATAGAAGATATTCATCAGTTACTGACCAAAGAACTATCGGTAGATAAGGGGTTGCGTCATCGCCGTGTGGGTATTACCGGCACTCTGTACAGACCGTTGGATAATGAGTTTCAAATCCGTGAAGCGATGAATGACACATGCGATTTGATTAACAGTCGGAATAATGTGTTTGAGAAAGCCTTGTTAGCACTCCTGCTACTCAGTTATATTCAGCCGTTTATGGATGGAAACAAACGCACGGCGCGTATTACGGGCAATGCACTACTGATAGCAAACGGTTATTGTCCCTTGTCTTTTAGAACGGTGGATTCGATAGACTATAAGAAGGCTATGCTGATTTTCTACGAGCAAAACAACTTACACGCCTTTAAGCAAATCTTCATTGACCAGTACGAATTTGCAGTAAGGGAGTACTTCTAACACGTCGGGCGGCACAGTGTGTCGCCCGACGTTGTTCTAATTGCCGATTATTAAGATTTCAGCACGGTATCTCGTCGGTATCCTGTCGGTCTATCGTCAGGTACGTGTCTCGTAGGTGTCTCGTATGCGGCAAGTAAGGGCAAAGAGTGCCGATTATTAAGATTTGCTTTCGGCAAATGGATCGCAAGAGCCAAACCACTCTGCTTCGTCTGAAGCGACAATCCATGATTAAGTTGCTTTGCAACAAATGTAATGGTTGTGCTTCCTCCTCTTCCCACAGATTACAAATCTGCGGGAGCCCTAAGAAGAATGCGACCATTGCCTCCGAGATTCTATGTGTTGCTTGCAACACTCGAAGTGCTATCCGAATCACTTCTTCACCCGCACAAATTGAAATTTGCGGGGTCCCCCATTGGAAGCGAAGCGAGAGATAGCGAAACAAAAACATC
>JAFSLP010000068.1 GCA_017448345.1 Paludibacteraceae bacterium
AAAGTTAAGTCGAAAGAGGAAAGTAAAAAGTAGAAAGCACAAAATGTTTAACGTATTATATTGTCGCATGTCAGAGTCGAAACAAACTATGCTTTTGACTTTCGACTTTTGACTTTCGACTGATTTTTGCTTATGAAAAGTGTAATGATCGTATTCAATCAGGCCAATACCGGTCGAGTAGAATATATGCTGGACGTGTTAGGTATTCACGGCTTCACGTTCTTTGAGCAAGTGCAAGGTCGTGGTACTAACGGCGGCGAACCCCGCCGTGGTACCCACGCATGGCCTGAGATGAACTCCTGTGTCATCACCGTCGTTGAGGACGAACAAGTGCCCGCGCTCTTGGAGTCCATCAAAAAACTCGACCTCCGCAACGAGGAGGTCGGTGTACGCGCTTTCGTCTGGAACATCGAAGCGACAGTGTAGATAATCGTGCCCTTCAGGGCTAAGAACTTATGAAAACTGTAGTTTTCTGCAATTTCTTGCAGGGAACTACAGTTTTCGTACGGCTTCCATGAACTGTTCGCCGCGGTCCTCATAGCTCTTGAAGAGGTCAAAACTGGCGCAACAGGGGCTGAGCAGCACTGTGTCGCCCTCATGTGCCGCCTGATAAGCTGCTTGTACGGCATCATGCAGATTATCAGTGTCTATGATTTGGATGGGGCTTTCGCCTTTTGCCTTTTGACTTTCGGCTAATTTCCCGAAATGTTCCTGCAACTTCTCGTTATGCAGTCCCATGAAGACCAAGGTATGGCATTTCTCACACACTAACTCGTCTATCTCGCTATAGTCATTGCCTTTGTCCTTGCCGCCGAGGATAAGGACGGTCGGCGTTGTCATGCTTTCAAGGGCATACCAGCAGGAGTTGACATTCGTCGCTTTGCTGTCGTTAATCCATCGCACGCCGCGTACTGTAGCTACATATTGCAGCCGGTGTTCCACGCCTTGGAATCTTTTCAGACTCTCACGGATGACCTCTTTCCGGATACCCACCACGTTTGCTGCTATCGTCGCAGCCATCGAGTTCAGCACATTGTGCCTGCCCTTCAGAGCCAACTCTTCTTCACTTACTGGCAGCGGGTTCGGCTGGCTGAAGCCATACGGATAGAGAGTCGCACCCAGCTGAATCTTTTTCATTTCCCGGTCTATCACAGGGTCCTCTGCCCAATAGATGAAACTGTCCTCTTTTGTCTGGTTGCGGGTGATGCGGAACTTGGCGTCCACGTAGTTCTCAAACCGGTAGTTGTAACGGTCAAGGTGGTCGGGGGTGATGTTCAGCAGAATGGCGATGTCGGCTTTGAAGTCGTACATGTTATCCAGTTGGAACGAACTCAGTTCTATTACATAGTAGTCATGGTTCTCATGAGCCACTTGCAGTGCCAGCGAGTTGCCGATGTTTCCTGCCAGACCGACATTCAGACCTGCCTGCTTCAGAATGTAGAAAATCAGCGATGTGGTCGTGGTCTTGCCGTTCGAGCCGGTGATGCAAATCATCTTCGCGTCCGTGTACCGTGCCGCAAACTCAATCTCTGAGATGATGGGCGTACCCTGTTCCTGCAGTTTCTGTATCAGAGGTGCTGTCAGGGGGATTCCCGGTGATTTGATGACCTCGTCGGCATTCAGTATCAGCTCTTCGCTATGCTTGCCGTCTTCCCATAGTACACCGTTCTGGTCCAGCAGTGCGCGGTAGGGGTCGCTGATGGTGCCGCAGTCGCTCACGAACACGTCAAAACCTTTCTCCTTGGCGAGGATAGCTGCTCCTGTGCCGCTTTCCCCTGCTCCTAATATAACTATTCGCTTCATATCCTTCCTCCTTTCGTTTTCCACATTCGCCGGAGTGCCCGTAAGCACCTTCCGGCTATAAACTTATCTTATCTTGAGTGTCAGTATCGTGATGGCTGCCAGTATCAGCGTTACGATACAGAACCGCAGCACAATCTTCGTCTCATGATGCAGGTTGCCATGCCCTTTGAAGACGATGGAGCACGTCGGGTCGTTTTTCAGCACTTGGTCCACCGATGTGCGGAAATGGTCATGCAGCGGCGTACGTTTCCACACGCGCACGTGACGCCCGCGTTTCTTATAGAACTTATACACCTGTGTCTGTACAATCACGCTCACGCTCTCCATCAGGAAGATGCCGCACAGCACAGGCACCATCAGTTCCTTATGAATCACCATCGCGCACACGCCGATGATACCGCCCACCGTCAGGCTGCCGGTGTCGCCGAGGAACACCTGCGCTGGGAAACCGTTGAACCACAGATAACCCACCAGCGCTCCCACAAATGCGGCGAGGAAGACCACCAGTTCTTCGCTGCCGGGGATGTACATCACGTCGAAATACTCCGCCCATACCACGCTGCCGCTGGTGTAGGCAAGCGCCAATAAAGCGATTCCTATGATTGCCGAGTTGCCGGCACACATACCGTCCATACCGTCGTTCAGGTTGGCGCCGTTCGACACGGCAGCTACTACAAACACCGTCAGCAGCACGAAGAAAATCCAACCTGCGCGGTATTTGTTCTCCTCACCCAGCCAGCTGAACAGGTCGGCGTAGTTGAAGTTATGGTGTTTGACGAACGGAATGGTGGTCTGCGTGGACTTGATTTCCGGTGTTTTCTCCACCACCACGATGTTGTTCTCGATATGACTGGTCACCACCTCGTTCATCGACACGGCAGGGCAGAAACGCAGCGTCAGACCCACTATCAGACCCAGCGTCACCTGACCGGCTATCTTGACCCAGCCGTTCAGACCGTCTTTGTGCTTCTTGAAGGTCTTGATGTAATCGTCTGCGAAACCCAAGGCACCCATCAGAAGGGTTGTGATGAGCATCAGAATCATATACACGTTGCTCAGTTTGCCTAATAGCAGACATGGAACCAGTATCGCTGCGATGACAATCAGTCCGCCCATTGTCGGAACGCCTTTCTTGCCCACGTTGAACGGGTCGGTCTTTTCGTCGCGCTGTGTCTCGCTGATGTTATGGCGTTTCATGTAGTTGATAAACCAGTTGCCGAACCAGATACTGATCAGCAGACCAAGGATACCTGCCGTAATGGCGCGGAACGAGATATAGGTGAACAGCCGTGCACCTAACACTTCGCTGAAATGGGTAAATAAGGAATATAGCATAACTTATTACTTAAAAACTCTTTAACTTCTTTCAACTTTCAACTATCAACTTTCAACTATGGTTCGCATACTTGCGAACCTCCTCATGGTCGTCAAAATGATGCTTCACGCCTTTGATAATCTGGTAATCCTCGTGTCCTTTGCCGGCAACGAGAATGACGTCTCCTGCCTGTGCAAGCGTGCAAGCTGTCTGGATAGCCGTTGCGCGGTCCTCGATTACTAATGTGCTGCGCAACTCCTCTTCCGTCAGACCGGCTTTCATGTCGTTCAGGATGGCTGCGGGTTCCTCGTCGCGAGGATTATCGCTGGTCAGAATCAGCTGCTCGCTGCCTTTCTTTGCTATCTGCGCCATCATCGGACGTTTGCCCTTGTCCCTGTTTCCGCCGCAACCAATCACCGTAATCAGTCTTGGCTTTTGACTTTCGACTTTTGGCTTTTGACTTTCGACTTTTGGCTTTCGACTATCTATAATCTCCCGTATCGTCTGTATCACATTGTCCACGGCGTCCGGTGTGTGGGCGTAATCGACGATAGCCGTCCAGCCTTTCGGGCTGCGGATGGTCTCAAAACGTCCGTTCACAGGCTTCAGCGTACTCAGCACCCGCAGGACGTCCAGTTCATCGAAACCCAGACACAGCGCCGTGCCGTAGATGCACAGCAGGTTGCTCACGTTGAAACGTCCAACCAGTGGCACGAACACCTCTTTGCCGTTGATATTCAGCATCATACCTTCGAAACCTTCTTCTAATATCTGTGCCTTGTAATCCGCCAGCGAACGGGTGGAGTAGGTGTGTACGGTAGCGCGGCAGTTCTGCGTCATCACCAAACCGTTCTTGTCGTCTTTGTTGGTCACGGCGAACGCGCTCTTCTTCAATCCGTCAAACAGCCGTTTCTTCGTGTCACGGTAGTTGTCAAAGGTTTTGTGGTAGTCGATATGGTCTCTCGTCAGGTTGGTGAACAGTGCGCCGTCGAAATCCAGTCCTGCTATACGTTCCTGAGCGATGGCATGGCTGCTGACCTCCATGAAAGCATATTCACAACCCGCGTCCACCATCTTTCTTAACAGACCGTTCAACTCAATCGCATCGGGCGTGGTGTGCGTTGCCGGAACAGCCTCGTCTTCGATATAGTTGACTACGGTGGACAGCAGACCTGCCTTGTGACCCAGTGCACGCACCAACTTATACAGCAGCGTAGCTATGGTAGTTTTTCCGTTTGTGCCGGTCACACCCACCAGTGTGAGCTGTTTGCTCGGTTCGCCGAACCATTTGTCGGCTAACAGTCCCAGCGCCTTGTCCGTATTCTCCACGAGGATAAAGGTAGTGCCGCCCTTTGTACATTGTACATGGTCCCTTTGTACATCTGCCATGTACTCTCTCTTGGAGAGAACAATGGCACTTGCGCCTTTCTCTACGCAGCCGTCAATAAACGTGTGTCCGTCAACAGCGGTGCCCACTTGTGCTACAAACATGTCGCCGCGACCTGCTTTGCGGCTGTCGAAATGAATACCGTTGACCTCAATGTCCGTCGGTCCGATTACCTCTATCGGCTCTATTGCCTTCAATAATTCGCTTAATAACATAGTATTTTATGCGTTATTTTCTTTTTTCTAAAACGCGTTTGCCTTCCTGATATACATAGCATCCGGTGTACGCCATTGTTTTCTCGGCTATCACGCGTACTGTCGAGCCGCAGTCCATACCTGCGTCGTACGGGTATTGCGGGTCTTCGATCATGCAGATACAGGTGTACTGCGGGTTCTCTTCCGGGAAATAGCCCACAAACGTCATCCTGTGGTGTCTGGCGGAGTACCCGCGTCCGGGGATGAACAGCTGCGCGGTACCTGTCTTTCCGGATATCGGCACCAGAGTGCTCTGTGCTTTGCGGCTCCATGGCTTCATGGCGGCGGTACCCAGATGATTGTCCCATACCACGTCGTGCAGCGCACCTTGGATGTCATGCAGCGTGCGGTGGCTGCAGATGGAGGACTTGACCGTCTCCGGACGGAACTCACGCACCGCCTCGCCGTTCTGCCGGATGGCGCTCACTAACATCGGACGGACCATACGCCCGTTGTTGGCTATCGCGTTGTAGAACATCAGCAGCTGCATCGGGCTCAGCTCTACCGAATAACCGTAACTCATCTTGCTCAGCGTCACGGTGTCTCTCGGCACGTCGATACGGGCTTTGTCGGCGCCCGGTATCTCACAGTACACGCTGTCAGTCAGCCCCATCCGTTCTATACGACGCACGAACTTGCGCGCCGAGCCTTCATAACTGCGGGTGATGAGTTTGGCAAGAGCGATGTTACTGCTGACGGCTAATGCGCTGCGTACACTCAGCACCGTGTCCATCGGGTGCGCGTCGGTGTGCTTCACGCTGAAATACTGCCATGGATGCCGGCTCACGCTCACCGTGTCGTCAATATCTATCTTGCCGTCGTCCAAGGCAGCCATCAGGGCTATTGTCTTGAATGTCGAACCCGGTTCCACGCGTTGTACGGCATGGTTCTGTGCCTCATAATACTCGCCGTCCTCCGTCCTGTCAAGGTTGGCTATCGCGCGGATGAAACCGGTCTGTGTCTCCATCAGGATGCAGCATCCCCATTTGGCGTGACGCTCGGATGTCTTCACAAACAGCGCATTCTCCACCATGTCCTGCAGCGTAGCGTCAATCGTCGTCACTACGTCCATGCCGTCGCGCGCCTCCTCTACCGTCACTGACTCATTCCGTCCGCCTATACGCTGGATGCTGCTCATGCCGTCCTCGCCGCGAAGCTCTCTGTCGAACTCTTTCTCCAGACCCGAGTTGCCGCTGCCCCCTTCGCCGTAGATACTGCCTATCGTACGGCTGGCAAGGATGCCGTAGGGTTTGATACGCCGGTGCTGGTCCTCGAAGAAGATGCCGCTCTTGTATTTGCCTTTTTTGATGAGTTTGTTCTGCTCCAGTTCCTGACGCTGCAGATAGTTGATGCGCTGGTCGCACACGCGCAGACGTTTCTCGCCGTGGCGGTAAGCTTGGGTAATGCGGCTCTTGTATTCCGCTGCGCTCTTGCCGCCTGCCACCCTTGCCAAATCAAGCGCAAGCGTGTCTATGTGCGCATTGAAAAGAGCGCCGTTCTTCTCGTGTAACGCAGGCACGCGCGTGTCCATATAGATATAATATTGCGGCATACTGCTTGCCAGCAGCCTGCCGTTGCAGTCGAGGATATTACCACGAGTGGCTTTGATGGGACGGTGGGTAGGCACTTGTTTCTCCGCCACTTTGAGCCATTCGTCGCGTTCCACGGTCTGGATATAAATGATTTTGCCGATTACTGCCACGAACCCCAAGGCAATGATGGTGAATATCATCGCAAACCGCCATACCGTATTTCTCTGTTCGTCCGACATCGGTTTGAATCGGTTATGTTTTTTAGGTTTATTTCTTTTGAAGGCTTTTACTCGAAGAGTTGCGGAGTTTGATGGTAAAAACTATTCGAAAGCTTGCTTGCGAGGAGTTTTTAGCAGCAAAATACGCGAGAGCGAAGCTCAAAAGCCTTCAAAAGTGTTTATCTTTGTTTTTTTCTTAAAATTATCGCAACACTACTAATTCTTAATTTTTAATTCTCACAGGCGGCACCCGGTTCTCTTGCAGAGGACTGCCGTTTTTCTGTAACTCCTTCAGTATCTGTGTCTGCCGGGTGCTGTTGGTCAGTTGGGCGCTGATGGTCATGTAGCGGAACTTGGCGTCAAGCATCTCTTTCTTGGTGTCCGTCAGGCGGTGTTGCTGCTTGGCGGCTTGGTAACCGGTCAGGATATACAGAAACACGAGACCCACAATCAAACCGATCAGCGGGTATTGTTCCCTGATCTTCTTGCTGCGCAGCTTGTCGCCGTTCAGCCAGCTCTGTATCACATGTGCATCTGCCATAAATCTATTTACGATTTATTCATTTAATTGGCTAAATAACTCAATGCTTCTCCGCCACTCTCAGTTTCGCACTCCGTGCGCGCGGGTTCTGCTCCACCTCTTCCTCGCTGGCGCTTCGCCCTTTCTCGATTACCTTGAACGGTGTGAGTATATTGCCGTAGAAATCTTTCTCTATGGTGCCCTCGAGGTTGCCGCTCCTGAAGAAGTTCTTCACCAGCCGGTCTTCTAACGAATGGTAGGTCAGAACGGCTATCCTGCCTCCGGGTCTGAGCAGCTCTTTTGCCGCCACCAGCATCTCCCTGAGCGCGCCCATCTCGTCATTCACCTCTATCCGCAATGCCTGAAACAGCTTTGCCAAGTCCTTCTTCGCATTTGTGGGAATATTCAGTTCCAAGCCATCCTCTCTGATACCCTCCGACAAGTTCCGATTGTTTCCGATAACCTCCGATATATTCTTTCCCAGCGCCGCAGACACCAACTCCTCTGTCCGCTCAATCGGTTTCCGCGTCCGCGCTCTGCATATGTTCCTTGCTATGCCGCGTCCGTTCTGCAGTTCGCCGAAGAGCAGGAACACCCGTGCCAGCTCATCCTCGCTGTAACTGTTCACCATATCTGCTGCGGTGCGTTTGGCGGTCCGGTTCATACGCATGTCCAACGGTGCGCTGAAACGGAAACTGAATCCGCGTTCGGGACAATCGAAATGGTGGAAACTCACGCCCAAATCGGCAAGCAACCCGTCTATCTCTTCCTCTCCGTAATAATCCATCCAGTTCCGCAGATACCGGAAATTACTGTGTACAAACGTCCAATTCGGACTTTGTACATTTTCGTACGCCTCTATATCTTGGTCAAACGAATATAAGTGTCCGCTTTCCTTTGTACATCGTACATCGTCCCTTTGTACATTCGCGTCCATCCTTTCAAGGATGGCGCGGCTGTGTCCTCCTCCGCCGAAAGTGACATCCACATACACGCCGCCGGGCTTGACAGCCAAGCCTTCTATCGTCTCTTTCAGCATCGCCGGTATGTGGTAAACCGCTTCCATATTAATTTTATATAATTTTTTGTACTGTCATAATTGGCACTTTTGGCATTTTCTTTCATTGTGTCAAATCTACCAGCCTTTTCAGTTGCTTTTTGTGCCAAAATGATACAATAACGTGTTTGTATGTATCAAAAAGACAGAAAGTGTCAATCAACATATGTACCAAAGGCTATTACCCCTCCCTTGTAATGAGGGGTTGGGTGGGGTTATTTCTTCATCTTTGCGCGAAGCCGTGCCGCCAGTTCACTCTGACTGAGCCGTTTCTCTGCGAATTTCTCCGGTGCCCACAGCGCAAAACGGTTCAGCATACCGACGAAGAGCACATCCTGCTGTGCGCCGATGGTCTCAAGGTTTTTCTTCTGCAGCAGGATACGGCCCTGACCGTCCGGCTCCATGTACTCGGCGTCTGCCATGAACTGCATAAGAATCAGCTGGTCCTCCGGGTCCCATTCGTCCAATGCTTGCCGCAACTGCTCCACTTTCTCGTTCCACACCTCTTCCGGGTAGAACATCAGACACTCGTTGTCCGTGTCACGACGCATGACGATGCGCTTGGACGAACCCTCTGCCAAAATCTTACGGTAACCGGCAGGAACGAATATACGTCCCTTGTCATCCAAACGCCCTTCTATATTTCCGACAAAAGTACTCATGTATTTTGAATGGTGAATAGTCAATTGATTTCGCCTGCAAAGTTACAAAAAATATTTGATATACACCACATTTCCCCACAAAAAAATTTATCAATTGTATTATTAACAGGTTTTCAACAGTTCGAAAATGTTGTAATATACTTATAATCAGTACTTTTGTTTGGTTGTTAACATTTTAGCAAAAAGTGGGGCGAAATGGGGAGTATGACGAACAGACATAGCTTGCGGTGCCGTACAAGCACAAAAAAAGCGGCACCCGGGTGAGTGCCGCAGTGTAAAAACGGGGGTGTTTACATCAGAAGACGAACTTCACCCACTTGTTCTTTCTGCCTAATTTGCCGGACACGGCGTGCTGGATGATGTATATCTCGCCGGGCAGGAAACGGCTCAAATCCAGCGGATAGATGTATTCTCCGTAGCGTACCGGTGTGCTATAGACCAGTTCTCCGGCGGTGTTGTAGAAATAGAGACAGTCGCCGCTCTCCGGAACGCTGACATATACGGCGTGCTGCGCAGGCTGGTAGTTGATGCTGTCATAGGCTATCGTCAGCTGTTTGCTGTCAAACGGCTTGCCGGCAATAGTGGTCACCTCCTTCGGTTCGGACAGCTCCGTCAGATGTTCCTCGCAGCCCTTGTCCAAATCCGTTGTCTGCACTTGGTAGAAATAGCGCGTAGCAGGCTCCAGTTCGCCGAAGGTGTAGCTGACCGTGTCGCCATAGACGAAAGCGCTCAGTTTGAGGTCTTTGCCTTTGCGTATGTAGTTGATTTTCTGCGAGGTGGTGGCGATGAATGCATCCAGTCCCATTCCGCTGTTATTGCCGTTGTCGAGCCATGTGAGGCGGAACGCACGGATGTCTTTCCCTTCCTCAAACTCATATTCGGCGGTCTTGCTCTTGGATTTCTTGGTCACTACCACACGGTCCATCATCTCCCATGCGCCGTGGTTGTAAGCCTCTATCTCCAGCACGCCCAGCGTGTCCACATCAGACCGGAAAGCTTCGTATTTGAAACTCAGTTTGGTCACGGTAGAAGGATAGGTCTCCGAGGTCACTTGGTCGCCGTAGTTGAGCAGATAGAGCGAACGCTGGCCGTCGGGTTTGAAGTTCTGTGTCGTCAGGTTGGTGTTGCTCTGCCAGCCCTGTTCGCGTATCTTGGCGTAGTCCGAGAAGTCCTCGAAGCTCTGCTTGAAGTCCGTCTGTCCGTCCTCCACCTGATAAAGAGTGAGGTAGAACTCCTCGGCGTCGGCTTGGTTGAGCCAAGAGGCGGTGAACGAATAGGGGGTGATGTCCTTGGTGCCCACTATCTCCGGCGTTTCCACCAGAGTGGGACGTGGTGCCAGACCTGTCAGCGGCACAGAGATGCTGGCGTTAGCCGAGGAGATGGAGACGGCACTCTTCACCGCCTCGCAGTTCTTCAATGCCGGACTGAAGCTGACCCACACGCGCTGCTCCAAGGTGGAGTCGTTCTGTGCATTGAGGGTGATAGCGCGGCGCCATGACGAGGAGGTTCTGGCAGGAGCCTTGTCGCCTGCGTACAGCGAGAAAGCACCGGTGGTACTCAGCGTCAGCGCTTTCTCGGGGTCAAGACCGGTACCCAAGATATTGAAGGACTGCGGCTCCCATGTGGCTATCTTCTTGTCGTCGCCGACAGTGGTCGTCAGCTCCAGACTCTCCACATCGGTCCTGAGCGAGGCACCTCCGTCGCTGATATAGATGAAGTTGATGATGCCGCCGTTCTCTTTGATATTGAATATCTGCTGCTGGGTCAGCTGTGTGCCGTTATGGAGTGTCGGCGTGAAGGAGGTCACGTTCTGCGAGCCCGGATAGACATCGGATGGGCGTCCGTTCTCACTGTTGGTGCGTTTCTTCCACCCGATACCGTTGGCTTCCTCCAGATGCATACGCATGATGGTGGGTCCGTTGTTGGGGCTGTTGTTGCTCCAAGCCGAAGCGCTGTAGTCGATATGCCAGATAATCATGCCTAATCCCGGCAGTGCGGCGTCCCAGCCGTTGGCTCCGCTGCGGTAATCCAAGAGGAAGAACTCGCCCGGGTTGGGGCTGGTGCCGGACAGGTTGTGCGTACCGGCAGCGATGAGGAACGCCTCTTTATGGAAGGGTATGTCGGTCAGGGTATATTGCCCCGGCAGGGTCAGCTGTCTGGGCGTCAGCCATCCCTCGTACATACGCTCGTAGGCGGAGAAGGTAGGAGGTGTGTTTCCGCCGTTGTTATAGCTTCCTTGGCACATGATATCCCAGTTGCCCACGGAGTAATAGTTGTATTCGGTGTCGTAGAAGTCCGGCTGTCCGATGACATGTCCGAACTCATGGCAGAAGGTACCTACGCCGCACCGTGTGTTTCCGCTTCTGCCTTTGTACTCGGACGTACAGGCGTATGAAGCCACCTGCACGCCGTCCAGACGGACGTTCATATAAGAGATGTTGCTCTGGTGGGGCCAGATGGTATTCTCATCTGCTCCTTCGGCTTCGTTATGTCCGGCAAAGAAGACGAACACATTATCCAGCACGCCGTCGTTGTTGATGTCATAGTTCTTGAAGTTCACGCCGTCCTCATGCGCCATCTGGCACGCCTGCGCCACCATCAGTGCGGCGTTGGCGCTGTTGCTCTTGCCCTCGTTCTTGCCGTAATACGCCATTGTCTCGGGCAGTTTGTAGGGACCGTAGCAGTCGAACTGCGGCGCGAAGAGGCTGTCGGAAGAAGCGATATAATAGTCGCGGCAGGAGCCGGTAGCGCCGTTGTGGTTATAGCCGGATTTGTTGAGCAGGTCTTGGAAATCCTGCAGGCTCTCTCCGAAATCAAGGTCGGAGAAGGAAACCAAGAGCACGAGGCTGCGTGGCGAACCGAAGGGAGAGAAGGCGGCATTGCCTGCGCCCTGCTGTATCCGGCGCATTCTGCGCATCTGTGCAGCCTGCTCCATCGCCTGAACACTTCGGTCGCCGGAAAGCAACTCGCCGTCCAGTGACTCGATATACGAATGGAACTCATCGCCATAGACGCGCGCCATCACTTTGGTGCCGTCCGCTTTAGTGTATTCAAACGGCTCCGGGGATGCCATCACTGCCCATGCACTCACGCACAGCATACTACCGAACAATACTGCTATTATCTTTTTCATACGCATAGAATTTCCGTTTCTCAAAGTATGGTTTCCACCATGATACACAAACGAGAGTGCAAAGTTACAACTTTTTTTGCATTTATGCAAATTTTTGCCCGAATAAGATTCAAATTTTAATAGTATAGCGATAAAATTGCCCCCAAGCACGGCTCCCACGTACGCGGTCTGAGGGTGGTGTAACATAAACGAATCACCCCGTAATCACCCCATTATCACCCCCCTATCACCCCCATTCTGTAGTCAGGTTATTCACAAAACCCTCTCATCTCTTTGTTCCATGAATGTCCGCAGGACATCCAATCCGCCAAAGCCCTTCTCCCCAAGGAAACAGCAGAAAATAAAACAGACTGCGGGAAAGCAGTCTGTTTTTTGTATTGCAGCAGGGAGTGTTATTATCCTGCTATAAGAAGCATAGCTGTGCTATTATTTGGCGCGGTAGAGGCGGTCGGTTTTGATGCTCTTGCCGTTTTTGGTAGCAAAAGAAGGCAGCTCTTTGTGCACTTTGGTCATATCGCCAAGGTGATATTTTCTTGGAGCCTGCTTGTCGAACGAGATGTTACCATAGTGGATCGGACCAACGGTAGCGTAGTCGTACGGCGAAGCAATGCCGTTGATATTTCCTTGCTCATCAAAGGTAACTTTCAAGCCGAAGAAGCGGTCTTCCGAGGCAATGTCCGACCAAGTGAGGTCAAAGCCGATATCAAAGGAGTCATCATCATTTTCCACGATTTCCAAGCGGTTAACGACAGCATATGGATAGTACCAGTAATCCGGGTTTTCTTGGTTCATGTCTCTTTGGAAGAGATAAGCACCCTTAATCATGGCATTGGCAGCGTCGATGTCAATATCCTCACTCTTTTCAGCAGTGATGAGCGAGTGCATGAATTTGCCATAGTTCTCCACATCAATCTTACCGGATTGAGCATAATAAGGGAGATATTCGTATCCGGCAGATTCGAGGTCAGCGATGTAGAAACCACCTGCACCAACATAATAGCCAACCGCATTACCATAACCGCTTGCCGTGGTAGAGTCACCAGCCGTGATGACATAGACGGCAACTTCCGCCTCCATAACGAGACCTTGTCCGGTCCATCCACCCGTAGCGTACATCACATCACCGTCCCAAGCGTACAACCAAATCGTATTCAGGTTCACATTGGCAGGTCCCTTTACAAGTTCAATAATCGTGTCCGTTCCCGGTATCGTCTCGAAGTCTCCGAACAATCCGTAACCAACGAGTTGGAAATCATCGAACATGGCAGAATTGTTTACCAGCACGACACAAGTGTCCGAAGTAGCACCTTCAGCCGAAGCGATAATATTGGCAGTACCTTCCGCGAGTGCCGTAACAACACCTGCGCTGGTGACCGAAACAACAGTCTCATTGTCGGATTTGAAGGAGATAGTAACGCCTTCTTTGGCAGGTTTAACCGATGCACGGACTTTCTCCTGATCGCCTACAGTGAGTTGCAACTCATGTACATTCATGACCACTTGCAAATCGGTGGTTTCGCCCGGATTTACGGGAGTCTCACCTCCACCCGGTGTTGTTTTCTCCTTGCAGCTGAACATTACCACAGAAGTCAGGACTGCAAAAGCACAAATAAAATACTTTTTCATACTTCAAATAGTTTTATTAGTTAAAAAAAGATAGAACCAGTTTTCTTACGACGTGTAATGAGGTCTTCAGAAGCAGCGTGCAGATAGGGGTTGTAATACAACTCGCTTGTCGGCAGCTCGAAGGTAAATAATCGTGCCGCATTCGGCTGGATGCTTCTTTCATTTCTGAGGTGGTTGTCACCCAATGCCACCGCCTCTTTGTAGCGACGGAAGGTCTGCAAGCCGTAGCCCTCACCCCACAATTCAATACGCCAGTTGTATTTGATGGCAGCTAAAAGAGCGTCCGAACCTGTCAGTCCGTTTTTCCAAGTCTCATACTCTGTTTCGGTACCGGCAATGACACGTTTGTCCGTAATCTCGAAGAGATAGCTCTGTGCCGCAGCCACGTCGCCAGTACGTGCAGCCGCCTCTGCAGCGATGAGGTAAGCGAGTTCCCAACGCATATACACATTGTCGCTGAGCCAGTCGCGGTCGCCTTGGATAGTCTTCTTGCTGGTAGCAGAATAGAACTTGCCGTCCGGTGCATATTTGAAGCGGTCGGCATTGGTCTTGCCCGACTGAGCGTAGTTGTTCCACCAGCCTTTGCGGATGTCCCAAGCAGGGATGGACTCATAGAGTTTCTGGTCGATACCTTTGACATCTCCTGCGCTGGCGTAGCTGTAGGAATAGATGTCGCATTGACCGAAGAACGAGGCAAGGCTGGTAGTGCTCTCTACAGTGACATCCTGACCCCAGATCCAGTTTTCGTTCTTCACGTCGTTGAAACCGGTGGTAAGCACATCTTCAACGGGCAGCAGGTGCGGTGTGCCTTTCTCAATCGCCTCTTTCGCCCATTTGAGCGCATTGGCATATTCGGATTCTTTGCCCCTGTTGAGGTACGCGTAAGCGAGCGTGATACGCGCTACGTCAATGTTCACACGTATTTTACTCTCTCGTTCGCACATGTTGTATGCCTCGAAATACTGGATAGCCAAATCCAAGTCATTCTCGATACGCTGGTATAGGTCCGCCACGGTAGCACGGGGCGCACCGATTGTTGTATCAGCGCGCGTGTCATCCTCTGTATAGATAGGTACAGAGAGTGCGCCATCATCTGCTTCTATGGAGACGAAATATCGGCTCAAACCGGCATATGCCCAACCGCGCAAGGTCAGCACCTCTGCATAATAGAGACCGCAATTCAACTGCTCATCGGTCATAGTGTCCACCTTGAAATCCAGAGGCGGAACAAGGTTCTTCTGTTCCATAATGTTGATAGAGCGGTTGCAAGCACGGATGAAGGTATAATAATACGCCCAGAAATAACTGCGTCGTCCGTAGGTCTGCATCAACTCATCGGAGGCGAACCATCCGTAGTTCTGAGTAGCCAGTGCCATGTCTCCGCAGAGGAGGTCTCCGTACATGTCTATGGCACGCTGCGCGAAATAGTCATGTCCGTCGGAGTTGATGTAGAGGTTCGGGTATATACCACGCACGAAACCCTCCAAAGCATCATCCAGCCGATAGAACTGCTCCTCGGTAATCGAACTTCCGCCCGGCTCTTGGTTCAGATAGCTTTCCGAGCAACCGCTTGCCAGTACTGCTGTGAGAGCCAGTACGGCGATATAATGTAGTTTTTTCATAATTCTTTCCTTTCTGTCAGTGGTTTAGAATGTGAATTTAACACCACCCATGATGGTTGACAACGGGCTGTAGGCGTGTGTGTCGGACGAACCGGTGAAAGAGGTCATCGGGTTGTATCCGCGCCGTGCTGTAGCAATAGCCAAGTTGCTTGCCGAGAGGTAGAGGTTCAGCTTGTCGAGCTTGATTTTCTCAATCCATTTCTTGGGGAAGTTATAGCCGAGTTGTACGTTATTGAGGCTGAGGAAGGAGTTGGATGTGAGGAAACGAGTGGAACCTGCCGTAGCATAACTATCCGTGCTACCAACACCGTTAGAGAAACGCGGCACGTCGGTCTGTGTGTTATACTCTGTCCACGCCTTGCGTGCATCCACGTGCCAGTTATGCACGCCGACCTGCGCGTTGTCCATCAAAGAGATGTAGGTGTTATCGTAACCGTAGCCGCCCAACTGGTAGGAGCAGGTAGCGGAGAGTGTGACCCCATAGACCTCCAAGTCAAAGCCGAAACCTCCGTTGATGCCCGGCAGATAGCTCTTGCCGACATACTGGCTGGCTGCGGAAGAATAGTCTGTCGTTATGGTAGAAGCCAGATATTGCTCGGGGTTCTCCACGCCTTTGTCTTTCTGCTCAAGGATCCACTGGTGGAGCGAAGGGATATAGTTGTACTCGTTATCGCCCGTTGGTGCCATGAATTCGCCGTCACGGGTGTCATAGTACGCCTCGAAGAGTGACTCACCTGTGCTCTCGTTCACGCCCATATACTTGACGGTATAATGGTCATACAACGAGTGTCCGACAGACATGGCGCCGTTCATCAACATGCGATGATCAACGCCCTGTGCGTCGGTGTAATCCACCGGCATCTGGGTCATGTAGTTGCGGTAGTGCGCCCCGTTGAGCATAATATCCAGCTTGACATTACGCATATCCACAGCGTGAGCCTTCAACTGGAACTCCACGCCTTGGTTGACCATCTTCGCATCATTGGTAGGAATGGATGTGTAACCCTTAGAAGGCGCAATAGCACGCGGGAAAATCATGTTATCCGTCAGTTTGTAGAAATAGTCGAACTCAGCGTCCAGATACTTGCCGATGCTGAACTCAAGACCAAGGTCCACTACGTTGGAACGCTCCCACGTGATAATACCGTTTCCGTGGCTGCCTTCCATGTACGCCTTTTTATCATTCTGGTTCTCGATGCCGTACATGGTAGTGTACGTATAAAGCGAGTTGACTTGGTTACCGAGCACACCCCAGCTCAGACGCAGCTTACCGTCCTTGAGCCAGTCTTTGGCATCGCTGTTCTCGATGAAGTCCTCGTTGGTGAAAGTCCACGCCGCACCGACAGAACCGAAATGACCCCAACGGTGCCCCTTGGCGTAACGGGAGCTACCATCTGCGCGGTAGTTGGCAAGGATGGTGTAACGCTCTTTGTACGAGTAGGTTGCTGTAGCGAAATAGGCATCCATCGCATAACGGGTGCTGTTGCCCTCCACAGCGTTCATCTTCACGGCGTTGCTCAGCTCAATACTGCTGCCGTCGGCGAGGTAGGACTTATAGCCATACTGCGCGTTGGCGAGGTACAGATAGTTCTCGTGACCCGCCATCACACGGATAGTGTGGTCGCCGAAGGTGTTGTTGTATTCCAACATCTCCTGTGCGGAGATGGTGAACATATTGCTGCTCTGCTGCAGAATACGACCGATATCTTCCGCATCGCCGTAGTACGGGTTGGTGAGCTGCGAATACCGGTTGTTATAGAAGTGCAGACCGGCGTTGACCATGAATTTCAAGCCCTTGTAGAGTTTGAACTCCAGCGACGCCTTGGCATCCACCTCGTGCTGCACTTGGTTCTCCTTGTCCAGACGGAGCGAACCGGCAGGGTTGATACCCATACCGAAAGAACGGCCTTTGTTGTTACCGTAGTCATACATCGGCTGTCCTGTGCGCGGGTCAATGGCGATACTTCCGTCCTCCGCGCGCTCGTACACGGGATAAATAGGAGGAATAGCGTTTACGTAATAGAAACCGTTGTTCATCACACCGTCGCCGTCCTGCCCCGGATGGTTCATTGAGTAGTACGTGTATGCCAGATTGACATTTCCTTTCAGCCATTTCTTGGGCTCGTATTCCACGTTCGAACGGAGAGTGAAACGGTTGAAGTCGGAGGACTGATAATAACCCTCGTCTTTCAGATAGCCCAAAGATGTATAGTAATTGATTTTCTCCGATCCGCCGCGCAATTTGATGTTCGCATCCACCTTCTGGCCTACACGGAAGATGGCGTCTTTCCATGACTCGAGGTTCTCATATCCGGCACTACGTGTGTTGGAACGGTCGAAAACAGGATGGGGCACGCCGTCAATGATGTTATCGTTGACAAGGAAACGTCCTTCTTCGTCCCATAGTTTGTATCCGATAGGCAGACCTTTGGCACTGAAGAGTTTGTTGTTCGTGTTCTTGACAGCCTGACTTACGGACTCTACGCCATAGCCCAGACGCTCACCGTTATAGATACTCTGCCAAGCCAGAGTGACATATTCCTCTGGGTCGGTGATGACATCATAGAGCGGCAGGAGACGCATGTTACCACCGTATTTGACATCCACGTCGATATGTCCTTCGTCACCGGATGTACCTTTCTTGGTAGTGATGACGATGACGCCGTTGGCACCGCGTGCACCGTAGAGAGAGGTGGCGGTAGCGTCTTTCAGAATAGTGGTGGAAGCGATGTCGCCCGGGTCGATAGACGAGATGTCACCGTCATAGGTCACACCGTCAACTACGTAGAGCGGCGCCGAACTGCCGTTGAGCGAACCGATACCACGGATACGTATGGTGGCGTTCGAACCCGGCTGGCCGCTGCCGTTGATAACCTGCACACCGGCAACCTCTCCGGCAAGGGCTTTCGAGATTTCCGACGGGCTTTTCTTCTCAATGTCTTCTGCTTTTACAGCCTGCGCCGAGCCTGCATAGGAACCCTTGCTGACGTTACCGTAACCGGTGACAACGACCTCTTGGATTACCTCGCTGTTCTCGCTCATGACGATGCGCAGGTTCTTGCCGGCAGCCACCTCTTTGGTAGCCATACCGACGAAACTGACGACGAGAGTCTTCACAGACTCGGGAACTTCCATCTCGAATCGTCCATCGTAATCCGAGATAGTACCTTGTGTGGTGCCACTGGCTTGAATGCTGGCGCCGATCACCGGCTCACCGTTTGCATCCACTACCACACCGCTCACTTGCTTCTGGGCGTACAAACCGACGCTCAGAGCGGCAAGAAACAAAAGGGTAAAAATCTTTTTCATTATGTAATTTTTTGTTAATATGATGTGCGTTATTTGCGCGAAAATAGCAAAAAAGCGTGCAAAGTTACTACTTTTTTTTTACATGACCAAATAAAAAGGCAGAAAAAAGCATATTTTTGACAATTTGTAGCGTTTTGCAACATTTATTGCGTTATTCATATGTCAGAATGAAAGAATTTTCTGCTGAAAAACATATTTTTGCAATTTCTTGCAGTTGTGCGGTAGTCGTTTGCTCAATCCGTTGCATCGTTTCCTGCCATTCCGGTGCGGTCCCTCTATAGAGTACGGATTTAGCCATGGCGAGTGCGCTGTTCTCTTGGTTCTGCGCGGAGATAGCGAGCTGGCCGCGCAACTGTACCAAGGCATGCCGCAGCGCTCCTTCGCTCAGCGGCACTTCACGCAGTTTCTCCAGCTCCTTCTTCACCAAGTCCAGACTCAGCGGGTAGTCCTCCGGGTCGCAAGCCCAATAGACGCACCAGTAGCCGGTGTCGCTGAGCGGCGTATAGGTCGATTCGACGGTATAGACCAGACCCTTGCTCTCCCTCAGGCTCAGGTTGAGACGGCTGTTCAGGCTGCCGCCGCCGAGGATGTTATTGAGCAGGAACATGCCCAACTGGTCCTTGTGCCCCAGTTCGAACGCCCGTCCGCCGAGCATGGCGTGTACCTGATGGGTGTGTTTCTTGTAGGACCGCTCATGTTCGTCCGCCGTAAGACCCAAGTGCTGCCGGCAGTAAGAGTGCTGCGCAGCAAGAGCGCCGAACTCCTTCTCGGCAAGCCGGAAAATCTTCTCCGGCTTGATGTCACCCTGACAGAACACCACTATCCTGTCCGGCATGTAATGGGTCTTCATCCATTCCAAGGGATAAACGGGGCTGGAGGAGATGTGCCTGAGCGTCTTCTTGGTGCCCAGTATAGGCTGTGCCAAAGGCGTGCCGGCAAACACCAGACTCTCGAAATCATCATAGATGAGTTCGCTCGGACTGTCGTTGTAACTCTCTATCTCGTCCAGAATAACCATCCGTTCCTTGTCGGTCTCCTCTTTTTTGAATGCCGGCTGCATAATCATCTCGGCAATCAGATGGAGCGTCAGCTGCACATGTTCGCACAGGATGGCGGCATAGAATGTCGTCTCCTCCTTGGTCGTATAGGCGTTTATCTCGCCGCCAATACCCTCTATGGCATGGATAATCTGCCGTGCGGAATGGTGAGAGGTCCCCTTGAACACACAATGCTCGATATAATGCGCCATGCCGTTCTCTTCGGGCTTCTCGTCACGTGTACCGGCACCCGCCATCACACCGATATAGGCTACCGGAGAAGGGGTCCTGCGATGGACAATTTTGATACCGTTTGGCAGAATATGATAAAAAGTTTGCGAATTTATTTGCATAATTCAAAATTTCTTCGTACCTTTGCACCCGTTTTCGGTGTAAGTGGACTATTGCACACTTGTTGCCGAACGCGCGCGGCATTGGCGGAATTGGTAGACGCGCCAGACTTAGGATCTGGTTCCGAAAGGAGTGAAAGTTCGAGTCTTTTATGCCGCACATTATGAAAAAACATCTGCTTATAATCTTTTCTTCGGCTCTTTTGTGTGCGGTAATGACCGCCTGTCAGAGCCGTGCTGTCTCCACTCCCGAACTGTATGGTGCTTCCGTCCTTATCCGTACAACGCCTGACGGTGTGCAGGATACGCTGCGTGTGACGGACTCGCTCAATGTGGGCGATACGCTGCGGCTGAGTATAGTCCTCAACGGCGGGTTCAATCCGCTCAAGTCGTTTACGGTGACCGCTGACCCGGAGGCTGTTATCCCTGCGCTGGAGGCGGACTCGGCTGTGCAGAGTGTGCTGACAGACGGAACGAATCTGGAGAAAGGCGTGATGATTTTTCAGCCGGAGAAAGTGGTTGTTTGTCCTGTCAAACTGCGTTTCGTACCCCGTAAGTCCGGCAGTCATCTCATCCAGATGGTCATAGCGAATGATGCCGGAGAAGGTTTCTCGCCCCGTACCTATACGTACTCTCCGATTGTCAGATAGCCGTCAGCATTCCTGATTGTTCATTCCCTTCGCTTCCTGCCACAGGGCGTCCATCTCTGCCAGACTCAGGTCTTTCAGTTCCCTGCCCTGTTCTTTGGCTTTGGCTTCGAGGTAGTTGAACCTCCGGATGAATTTCAGGTTGGTCTGTTCCAGCGCGTTGTCCGGACGTATCTTGTACAGCCGTGCCGCGTTGATGAGCGAGAACAGCACATCGCCAAATTCATTTACCATCTGGTCATTTACCATTTGGTCATTTGCGCCCTTCCGCATTTCGGCTTCGAACTCGGCTATTTCTTCTTTCACCTTAGCCCACACGTCTTCGCGGTTCTCCCAGTCAAACCCTACATTCGCCACTTTGTCCTGTATCCGGTAGGCTTTGACGAGGCTGGGCAGACTGTCGGGAATACCGCCCAGCACGGTCTTGTTGCCGCCTTTCTCTTTCAGTTTCACCTGCTCCCACAGATGACTCACGTCTTCGGCATTGGAAACCTTTGTACCTTGTACATTATACACATGCGGATGACGGAAGATAAGCTTGTCGCACAGGCGGTTGCACACGTCCGCGATGTCAAAGTCTCCGGTCTCGCTGCCCATCTTGGCGTAGAAAACCACATGCAGCAGCACGTCGCCTAACTCTTTGCTTATCTCGTTCATGTCGTGGCGCGAGATGGCGGTGGCGAGTTCGAACGTCTCCTCTATCGTATTCTGCCGCAGGCTGTCGAAAGTCTGTTTGCGGTCCCACGGACATTTCTCCCGCAACTCGTCCATGATATCTAACAGCCGCCCGAATGCAGCCAGTTGCTCTTCTCTGCTATGCATGGCTTTCTCCTTCCTCATAGTTGTGCATCGTCAGGTGCCCGTGTTTGTCCAGTTTGGCGTATGTCCACTGCTGGAAACAGTCGCCCAAGATGACTACGCGGCTGCCGCTCTCTAACTGCAGGTCCAGCTCTATATGCCGGTGGCCGAAGATATAGTAATCGCGGTGGTTGCCCTGTTTCTCTTGGTCTTTGGCGAAAAGCACCAGTTCTTCCTTGTGCTCGCCTTTGAACGGGCACGGGTTGGCAATCTCTTTGAGACGGCTCTTCTTCGCCCAGCCGTAGCCTATCTTGTTACCCCATGCCGGTGGCAGGCAGCGGTACAGGAACTGCAGCGTGGGAGAGTTGAATATCTCGCGCAGGCGCATGAATCTCCTTATTTTATTGCGCACGCGCGAAGGATACAGCAGCTCCCAGTTGCTCGGCAGCAGCCCGTCGCCGTGAGCCAAGTACAAGGTCTTGCCGTAGCGGGTGATGGACAGCGGGGCATAATGTATCTCTGCACCGGTCAGTTTCTCCAGACCGCCGAACGTCCACAGGTCATGATTGCCCGTGAACATATGTACGTGGATGCCTTTCTTGGTCAGTTTGCGTATCTCTTTGCAGAAGGGGTGGTATTGACGTTTCTCTTTGTCGTGGATGAAATACTCCATCCAGAAATCAAACATGTCGCCGAGCATGTATATCGACACGGCGTCCTCACTCATCATCTCCAGCATGTTAATGAGTTTCTTCTGGTGTGCCCAGCCTCTCTCGATGGCAAGACTGCCCAGATGCGCATCACTAAGAAAATATATCATCTTGATTGTCAGTTGTTACATTATAAGAACCCGAGTTCTAATTTCGCTTCTTCGCTCATCATGTCTTTGTTCCATTCCGGCTCGAAGACGATGTTTACGTTCACGTCTTTGATTCCCTCTATGCTGCCTACTTTCTGGCGGATATCTTCCACTATGAAATCTCCTGCGGGGCAGGACGGAGCCGTCAGGGTCATGGTTATCTCGCACACCTGCTCCTTTTCCTTCTCCCCTTCAGAGAGGGAGTCGGGGGGTGTCTTCAGCTCTATCCCGTAAATCAACCCCAAGTCATACACATTGACCGGTATCTCGGGGTCGAATACCGTCTTGAGCATCTTCAGTATCTCTTCTTCTTTCTCTAAAAATTCATTCATATGTTTTTCTTTGTTGCGTGATATTTGTCAAACGCGGCTGCAAAATTACTACTTTTTTTGCACATACGCAAATTTTCGTTGTTTTTTGATTGATTTTGGATTTTGAATTTTGCATTTTGAATTATTTTTTGTATCTTTGCACCCGATTTTGAAATTTTATGCCATGAAACGTGCCTTGCCCTTGTTGTTGTGCTTCTGTCTGGTAGCAGGCATGCATGCCGCCGTCAGCGGTCTCTCCGAAAATGCGGACACGCTTCGGGTGGAGACTTCACGGAGGGGACACCTGACCAATGCGCTGGATGTCCTCAGTGGTCAGACCGCCGGGGTCACGGTGGGCTCGAACATGAACCCCGAAGCCATGCTTTCTTCGGTACGCGTTCGCGGAAACCACTCCCTGACGGGAGGTAACGAACCGCTGGTCATCATTGACGGCATGTCCTCCGACCTGCGGACGCTTGCTACGGTTTTTCCCGGTGATATAGAGAGTTTCACTATCCTCAAAGATGCCGCTCAGACTGCCCAATACGGTGCCCGAGGGGCTTCCGGGGTCATTGAGGTGCGCACACGCAGGGGGACGGCTGGTAAGTTTCATGTCTCCTATGCCGGAGATGTGGGCTTTGCGCACGCCGACCGTTTCTTGGATATGATGACGGCGGACGGATACCGCACGGTGACTGCGGACAGAGGATTGACGGTCGTGGACAGAGGGGCTGACACGGACTGGCAGAGGGCGGTCATGCGCACGGGCTTTGTGCAGAACCATCATCTGGCGCTCGGAGGCGGTACGGAGAATGCCAACTACCGCGGTGCCGTCTCCTTCAGCCAGAACAACAGTATCGTCAGGGAGATGGGCACGCGCAACCTGACCGCCAAGCTGGATGTGACACAGCATGCGCTCGACAGACACCTCACCTTTGACCTCGGGCTCTTCGGTGCCATCGGGCATAACCGGTATCTCAATGATGTGCAGAAGATGTTTTATTCCGCTGCGGCTTTCAACCCCACGTTCCCTGCCGTCCGCAATGCTTCCGGAGGCTATGACGGATATACCGATGCCAGCCAGATTAATAATCCGCTCGCGCTGCTGGATATCAAGAAACACAACGAAGCCATGCATTTCAATACCCATCTGCGTATCACGGGGAATATCGGCTACGGACTGACGGCGGCGGTCTATGGCAGTTACAGTTATGATGCCGACGACGACAGCCGTTTCTATCCCACCTATGTCGAGAGCACGGGCAAGATTTATCGCGGTTCGGGTAAGAGCCATGTCTGGCTTGCCAACGTGCAGTTGCGCTATGTACATGACTGGGGAGCCGCTCATCATCTCGAGGCGGATGTGCTGGGAGAGATGCAGGGAAAGAACAGTACGGGCTTTCATACCACGGTCAACCGCCTTGCTTCCAATGCCTACGGATATGATAATATCGCCGTGGGCGGGCTGCGTCTCTGGGAGGGGACAGGCAGTTTCCATGAGCAGCAGCGGCTGGCGTCTGTTATGGCGCGTGTCTCTTACACGGCGCTGGGGAGGTATTCACTCACGCTGGCGGCACGCGGAGATGCAAGCTCCGTCGCTTCCAAGGGGCATAAATGGGGCTTCTTCCCGTCTGCCAATTTCGCTTGGGATATGAAGAAAGAGGCTTGGCTGCAAGATGTCTCTGCCGTCACACGCCTTACGCTCAAGGCGGGGTGGGGGCTTTCCGGTAACCTCAGCGGTATTCCTGCCTATCAGTCGCTGCGGCTGCTGGTGCCGACTGGAGTGACCGAGTCGAACGGACTGCCGGAAGTCATTCTCGGGTTGGCAAGAAACGAAAACCCGAACCTGAATTGGGAGAAGACGCAGACCGCCAACGCCGGCATGGAATGGGGATTCTGGCAGAACAGGGTCATATTCACGGCGGACTATTACTATTCCTATATCTATGACATGCTCTATAACTATACCGTCCCGGTCCCGCCTTTTATCTATGACAAGATGCTAGCCAACCTCGGTAAGATGGAGAATCAGGGACTGGAGTTCGGTATCGGCGTCGCGGCGGTCAAGACGCAGGACTGGGACCTCAATATCGGGCTCAACCTCGCGTGGCAGCAGAACAGGCTCCTGTCCCTCAACGGCTATTACGAGGGCGAATACCTCACTGCGCCAACCTATACACCCATCGCTGCGGTCAACGGGGCAGGGCTGCATGGTGGGAACACCGATGTCGTGTATCAGATTCCCGGCTATTCATTGGGGGTCTTCTATCTGCCGCATTGTACGGGACTGGCTCTCAACGGGAAGGGCGAGCGGGTCTATCAGATTGAGGACTTGGACGGAAACGGTGTCATTGACCTCTCGGACGGAAGCGGAGACAGGCGCGTATGCGGACAGGCTACACCAAAAGTGCTCTTGGGCAGTAATATCTCCGTACGCTACCGGTGGTTCGACCTCTCCGTGCAGCTCAACGGTGCCTTCGGGCATAAGATTTACAACGGCTCCGCACTCAGTTATATGAATATGGGTAGCCTGCCCTATTATAATGTGCTCCAAGCGGCGCCGGAGACCAATATCAACGACCTCACCGTAACCGACTACTGGCTCGAACCGGGAGATTATGTCAATATCGACTATCTCACCTTTGGATGGACGTATCTGCCGCCTGCACATAAATCTCCGCTTGTCACTGCGTTGCGGCTCTCGGTGAGCGTGAATAATTTGGCTACGGTAACTGCTTATTCGGGCTTGACGCCGGTTATCAACTCTACCGTCATCAATAGCACGCTCGGCGTGGATGACAAACGCACCTATCCCGTCAGCAGAACCTATAGTTTCTCTTTGCAATTACAGTTTTAGGGCATTTCTAAAAATTGCTTTATAATGATTTAGAGGTTTGTCTTGTGTAGATTGCTGGCTTGAATGAAGGAGCAATGCGGGCATTGTGACTGAGTGAAAGTCTGCAAGATACCAAGAGAAAGCCTAAAGCAATATAAAAGTGCTATATTTATTAAATTAACATTATTGGGTTTAACTAAAAACGTGGAATTTTTAGAAGTGCCCTTTAAACTTTTTTGATTAAAAATGTCTTTCAGGTTTGTTTCTTTTCTGATACGTTCAGCATCGGTGTTATGCATTCTCTCTCTCTGTCCGGCATGCTCGTTCTTGGAGGAGGACCCCCGTTCGGGGCAGCCGGATACCTTGGTCATCACCTCTGCCGAGGCGTTGCAACGGCAGGCGGTACTCGCTCTTTACGACCATATCGGCGCGAATACCGACGGATACGGATTGCAGGGTACCTACCGGGGCGTATATGACTTGCAGACCTTCGCTTCCGACGAAGCCGTGATTCCTGTCAGGGGAGGAGACTGGCTCGACGGTGGGCTATGGACGGATTTGCATAACGCCGCATGGACGCCGGATAACGAGTGCTGCGAGAATGCGTGGCGGTACCTCTTCCGACTCGTCGGGCTATGCAATCACTCGCTGAAGATGCTGGATAACTATGCCTCTCTCTTGACGGAGGAGCAGCTGGCGGCATCCCGGGCTGAGGTCAGGGCGGTGAGAGCCTTGGCTTATACATACCTACTCGACCTCTTTGCAAGGGTGCCTCTCGTCACCGCCGACGATGTCAGCGTACATGATATAGCCCAGTCCGAACGCAGCAGCGTCTTCGCTTTCATCTGGTCGGAACTGCAGGACGCGCTGGGTGTTCTGCCTGACGAACGGAGCAACAGCAGGGGGGAATACTACGGGCGTATCACACGGCCCGTCGTCTGTTTCCTGTTGATGAAAATGGCGATTAACGCTGAGGTATGGACGGATGATGACTGGACGGATAATATCAGGACCCCGGGTACGGAGATACGCCTTGACTGCGGCGGTGTGGAGAAAAACGCGTGGGAGGCGGTGCTCTTGTACGGAGAGGAAATCCTCCTCTCTGCCGCTGCATATGACCTCTGCACGAGCCAGACAAACTGCTTTGCCGTCTATAATGAGGACGCCGTGGAGAATATCTTCACCATCCCGATGGACCCCAATATCTACAGGAACCGTTTCAAGAACCTCTTCCGAAGCCTCCATTACCAGCACGCCGCCGCGCTTGGATATGGAGGGGAGAACGGTTCGTGTGCCACCCTCCGGACGCTGGATGTCTTCGGCTATGGCACGCCTGTACAGGACACACGGTTTGCTACCTCCTTCTTTGCCGACACGGTCAAGGTCAACGGAGTACCGCTGGTCCTCTCCTCCGGAGATACCTTGGTCTATCATCCGAGAGAGGTGCAGACGGACCTCACCGGCAGTCCATTTGTGGCTACGGCGGGGGCGAGAATGAAAAAATATGCCTTTGACCCCGGAGGTATCTTTGACGGACAGCTCCGCAACAGTGATATCGTCCTTTTCCGCTTGGCGGATGTCTGGCTGATGATTGCAGAGGCGAAGGTGAGAAACGGACAGACCGGACAGTGGGAGTTTGACCTCGTCCGCCTACGCGAACCGCTCGCTACGGCGACACTCGTCGAACCGAGGAAAGCCACTTTGCAGAATATTTATTATGAGCGTTGGCTCGAACTGATGTGGGAAGGCTGGCACAGGCAGGACCAGATCCGCTTCGGCTGTTATGACGCGCCTGCTTTCAGGACGGTGTTCCCCATCCCGCAAACGGCACTACACACGAATACGCACCTCACCCAGAACAAGGGCTATGAATAGAATAGGACAAGGGCTGTGAATACCCCTCCCTTTCTTTGCATATTCACCTCCCTTTTGCTGAGGGGGTCGGTGGGTGTCCTTCCTTAAAGGAAACCGGTGGGCGCGCGGGGCTTTTTCCTGTAAAACCTAGGTTATACCTGCGTGATACCTAGGTGATACCTAGGTTACTTGGCGTGCTTTGACGGTACCTTGGTATCGCAATTCGATACCGAAATAAGACGATTGACTGAACGATATATATGAAAACTTCTTTTATCATAGCCGGCATCCTTGTCGGTATCGCCGGCATTGTGCTGGCTGTGCTGGCGCATCCCGCTTTCGGAACGTACCGCCATGTCTCCAAAGAGCGTCTCATGCGCTCACCCAACTGGAGCGGAGGGATGTTTCAGAACCAAGAACCCACACAGCAGTTCACAGGGGACGTCAATACCCGGAACACCCTATGGCGTTTCCTGACGGACCGGGACTCCCTGCGCGTGCCTGCTGCGCCTCTTCCCGCCGTCAGGACAGACCTCAAGGCGCTGCCTGATACCGCCGACTGGGTCGTCTGGTTCGGACATTCGTCGTATATGTTCTCGCTCGGCGGACTGCGCGTCCTTGTGGACCCTGTCCTCAAACCGGAATGGCCCTCCTCGCTCATGCTCAGACCTTTCCCCGGCACGGACATCTACAGACCCGGAGACCTGCCGGATATAGACATCCTCATTGTCACGCACGAGCATTGGGACCATATGGATTATGCCACACTCCGCGACATACGCACCAAGGTCGGACATGTCTTCTGCCCTTTGGGAATAGCCGATTACCTGCGTTACTGGCACTATTCCGACGACCAAATAACCGAAATGGACTGGTACGACTCCTCTCTATTGACACTCTCAACTCCTGACTCTCTGTCCACTCCCCCTTACAGAGGGGGGCGGGGGGTGTCTTCTGTTACATGCCTTCCCGCACGGCATTTCTCCAACCGTCTCCTGCTCCGGCGCAATCAGACCTTATGGGCGTCTTTTATGGTTGAGTATGCCGGAAGAAAAGTGTATATAGGCGGAGACGGAGGCTACGACAACCGCTTCAAAGAGATACACAGCCGCTTCGGCTCCGTGGACCTCGCATTCCTTGAGAACGGACAGTATAATGACAACTGGCGGTTTATCCACACCACGCCGGAGGACCTTGAGAAAGCAGTCTTGGACCTGCACCCGAAGCAGGTCTTCACCGTACACCACGACAAGTTTGCGCTGGCGATGCACCCGTGGCAGGAACCCGACAGCGTGGCACACGCCCTTGCCGGCAAGCACCACATCCGTCTCCTCGACGCCCCTATCGGGCAGGTGGTGGACTATTAAATAACGGCCGCACAAAGCCGGAATAACTGAAACACAAAGCCGGAATAACTGAAACACAGAAGTGAGAATATGTACGCGCAAAGTGAGAATAACGGACGCCTTTCACTCAGATGGGTAACCGGTATCGGTGAGACGGTGACGGAATCGTTCGAGTGAAACGAGATAAGAACCCATGGTGCGAGTCCCCATTGGCACAAAAAAGAGACTCGTCCGAGTCTCTTTTTACAGTGGTGCCAACGGGAATCGAACCAGTGACACAAGGATTTTC
>JAFSLP010000069.1 GCA_017448345.1 Paludibacteraceae bacterium
GTGAATAGGATCGACAATCTTCGCCTCCTTGATGTGCTCATAGCATTTCTCGGCAGCCATGCCCTTGATTTTCTCAGGGTCGCCAATCAAAATAAGCTGCGCAATCTTGTCTCTCAACAGGATGTTCGCAGCTTCCAATGTCCTCGGTTCATCGCCTTCCGGCAACACAATGCGCTGTGGGTTCGCTTTCGCGCGCGCAATCATTTGATTTAAAATGTCCATAATTTATATATTTATTTAGTGTGTCTGTATTTGGTGTGTCTGTATTTGGTGTGTCTGTATTTAGTGCCAATCTTCTCCCCCTTACTATTCCTCTTCTCCTCTTTACAGAGGGAATTAAAGGGTCCTTCCCTTCCATTTGGCGGTAAAAAGCGCGTTATTAGCGCGTGATTACCGCGTTATTAGCGCGTTATTTCTGGTACGTTACACTACTCTTGCCCTGCAAAAAAGCACCCGTTTCCGCCCTTTTTGAATGCTTTTTACTGGGAATTTCGGGGCTCTTCTTTTCACGGCACAAAGGTACAAAAAAAATCCCACATATGCAATACCTGATGAAAAAATAATTTTTTTTTGCAGAAAAATTTGCGCATTCAAAAAAAAAGTTGTACCTTTGCACCCTGAATTGTGAATTTTTGTACAAACCACGACTAAAACAATCTCTTTCCATTATGAAGAAAGGTTTACTTATAGCACTCTCGTTACTGAGTTTTTCGCTTGTGGCATCAGCGCAAAACGTGATTACTGACGAGGAAACCGAGGCTCCTGCTTTCCGGCAGGACTCTGTCGCGCAAGAGCAACCGTCGGACTATGCTGAAGAAGAGCAACCGGCTGACTATGCGGAGCAAGAGCAACTGCAGGAAGGCTCTCTTGCGCAAGAACCGGCGCAGGAGGAAGCCGCTCCGGCTCCGCAGAAAGAGCAGAACGACGATGATGCTCTGGGTGCGCACCCCTATGACTTGGAGCAGAACAATAAGGTGGCTCCCGAGGTCTCCCACTGGTCGCTCATCGGGCACATCGGTTTCAATGCCTTCGACGGTGACTTTACTTCTGAGGCAAAGCACCCCATCGGTCTCCCTTCTGCAGGTTTGGATGTAGAGTACTCCTTCACTCCTGTTTGGTCAATGGGTCTCGAGTATATGTACTCGCAATATACGGTCGAAGGGCGTCAGCCCGAGCCGGGGGGCGTGAAACATAATGCAGATACACTGCTCAACGGACATCTGCACAAGGCGGGTATCTATCTGGCGATGGACCTTGCCAACCTCATGTTTCCCAATATGCAGCGGAAAATCTTCTCCATGCACCCCTTCATCGGCGGTGGTATGGCGTGGTACAAACGTAATGTGTACTTTAAGGATGACTGTTACTATGATGCTGCTAGACGCGATTGGATTAATAAGACGCACAACCGTGGTAACACGGCGAACTATATCAACGCAGACGGTGACTTGGGTTACGGAGATTATGATACGGCTTATAACAACATGCCGTTCATTCAGGCGGGTATTGATTTCGAGTTCAACATCAACCGTTCTATCGCGTTAGGCGTGCGCGGAGTATATAGTTATTTCACGCGTGACTACTTGGACGGACGTGGCGCCAACCTCAGTAACGCGGCGCACGCATCCAAGAATAACGATGGTATCTTCGATGTCACACTCTCCGTTCGTTATAAGATTCAGCCGCGTAAATACACCCACGAGCGTAACGTCTCCCATATGGGACAGCATCAGCCCGAAGAGAAAGCGCTCAAGAAAATCGCGGAGGCAATGGATGAGAATGGAAATCTCACGGGTGTAGGCGCTGCCGCTCTTCTCGGAGAACCATGCCACGACACCATCATCATCTATCACGATACGGTCATCCTGCGTGAGACAAAATCCTTCGAGCATATAGAGATGATGAAGGATCTGGAGCAGTACTATTATGTGTACTTTGAGAATAACAAAGCCAACATCGATGACGAAGGTCTGATTACCATCCAGCAGGTGGCTGAACGCTTGCAGGAGGACTCTTCCCTCTACGCTATCGTAACGGGTTATTGCGACAATACCGGCTCCAACAAACTCAACTATGCGCTGGGCGACAAACGTGCTGCAAACGTAGTCGATGAGTTGATGGCTGAGCACGGAATTAACGCTGAACGTATGTACGGTAAGGGTATGGGTAAGATTATCGGTCGCCGTAGCACCGCTTCCTACAGCCCCAACAGACGTGCTGCAATACGCCTTGTGGATAGAGATACCTTCAACCGCATGAGACTCAACCTCGAAGAGCAAGAGGCGCTCCGTCCGGCGGAAGAGACCAAGGCGGAAGTGAAGGAGGAGACCAAGAAAGTGACCAAACCGCTTTCCGAGTCTGCAAGACCTGTCAAAGTCAACGAATACAAACAGCGTACAAGCGAAGAAGTGAAAGTGGAAGCCAACACCACGCTCTCCAAACTCGCACGCGAGTATTATAACAACACCTATTGCTGGGTTTATATCTATATCGCTAACAAAGAGAAGATTAAGAACCCGAACGCATTGGCGCAGGGCACCAAACTCACTATTCCTGAACTTACTGAGGAGGAATTGAGAATCACCAAAGACGAAAGTCTTGTGCTCTTCAACAACGCACGCAATAAGTAATAGTGTAACCCATAACCCGCTGCAAATCTGCTGTGAGGTGCAGCGGCGAGGTCCCATAGCTCAGTTGGTTAGTAGCACCTGACTCATAATCAGGGGGTCCTTGGTTCAAGCCCAAGTGGGACCACTGCAGGAGGATAGTCCCGGAACTATCCTCCTGTTGGAATTAAAAGGTAATTGCCTTCGTAACAAATGCGGCGTCTCTGTATCATACTGTCTCTCCTTATTTTGCTCTCTTTCCTCGGAGAGCCTGTTTGTATTGTGGCTGCCGCACAGAAAACCACGCACACGCTTACGCCTGCCCAACGCAAACGGGAAGCGGCGAAACGCAAAGCAGCTAAGAAACGGGCGGCGAAGAAAGCCAAGGCGGCGAAAGCAGCGGAGAAAAAACGTCTTGCCGCGAAGAAAAAACGTATCAAGGACGGCAAACCGATGCTCTATGTCTATTCCTTTGACGCACGCTCCGGTAATCCGCTCCCTGCTACGCATATAACCGTGCAGGAGACCAACGCGCGTCGCAACAAGAAACCCAAGATTAACAAAGCCTCGGATAACAAACGCTCGCGTGTAGCACGAGCTCTGCCTGCCGGAGAATACTGGGCGGTTGCTGCCAAAACAGGCTATTTCTCTTCTGACACCATCCGCTTTGACCATCAGGAGGACGAAGACTCTGTCGCTATAGCAGTCTATCCGGAGACACGCCTCACTTTTACCGTCACGGATTCCCTTACTTCCCGTCCTGTGACTGCGAATATTATCGTCCGCAACCCGGCACGCCGCAAAGTCATGCAGACTACCTCGGATAGCATCCATACCACGTTGGCGGCTCTCCTTGATGACCGCATACCGTTTTATACGATAGATGCTACAGCGGTGGATTATTTCCCCTTCCATGACACGATTACGGATCCCTCGCTCTTCAAAGGCGTCATCATGTCGCCTCGCGAGATTAAGTCGTTTGTGCTTCATAATATCTATTTTGCTACCGGTAAGACGCGCATCCTTGAATCCTCGGAACCTGCCCTTTTGGAGCTCTATCGTTTCCTCCTTGCGCGTCCGAACCAGCGCATCCGTATCGTCGGGCATACCGATGACATCGGCTCTGACCGCTCGAACCAGAGTCTCTCTGAAGGACGATGCATAGAGGTCCGGAGAAAGATGATGGAGAGGGGGATTGATGGCGCCAGAATCGACACAAAAGGAATGGGGGAAAAAGACCCGATTGTGCCCAATGATTCCGACGAACATCGCCAGATGAACCGCAGGGTGGAAATAGTGCTTTTGTAGCATATTTATCTTCTTTGACGCCTGCTTTACGGGTTATTATTGCACCCTTTTTGCTGCAAAATGCAAAAAAAATAGATTTTTTCTTCATAAAACTTGCATATGTCAAAAAATTGTAGTATCTTTGCACGCTTTTTCGTGTAGAATTGCGAAAAGTGCCCTGATCGGAATATAATATAAAATATATACTACAATGTCAAAAATTTGTCAAATTACAGGCAAGAAAGCCATGGGCGGCTGCAATGTCTCGCACTCGAAGCGTCACACTAAAAGGACCTTCGATGTGAACCTCTTCCGCCGCAAGTTCTACTGGGTAGAACAAGATGTATGGATTGAGCTGAACGTGAGTGCAGCCGGTCTGAGAACTATTAACAAGATTGGTCTTGACAACGCCCTTAAGCAGGCGGCTGAGAAAGGCTATCTCTAAATTGAAAGGAGTCTGACAATGGCAAAGAAAGTTAAAGAGGCAAGAGTGCAAGTTATCCTTGAGTGCACAGAGCAAAAAGCCAGCGGAGTTCCCGGTATGTCTCGCTACATCACCACTAAGAACCGCAAAAACACTCCTGATCGTTTGGAGTTGAAAAAGTACAATCCCTTCCTGAAGAAGTACACGATTCACAAGGAGATTAAGTAATGAACCCCTAATTAGAAAGGCTTAGAACTATGGCAAAGAAAGCGGTCGCAACACTGCAAACCGGTAACTCCGGACGCGCGCACTCTAAGTGCATCAAGATGGTTAAGTCGCCGAAAACAGGGGCTTACATCTTCCAAGAGGAAATCGTTCTCAACGAGAAAGTGAATGAGTTCTTCAAGTAATCAAACTCAAAAAAGCGCACAACACAAGAGTAGTGCGCTTTTTTTGTAGTTGTAGAATTGTCAAACAAAGCTTTTGACTTTCGACTTTTGACTTTTAACTATTACCATGCTTGGAATAATCATTAATCCCAAATCCGGAAAAAGAGCGTTTCGTGCGCAGCGTATCTATCTTTGGAAACTGCTGCGTAAACGCCACATGCCTTTCGCCTATCGGGTCACCAAGTTTGCCGGGCACGCCATCGAACTTGCACGCGAACTGGTCGAGAAAGGATACGATGAGATTCTGGTCCTCGGGGGAGATGGCACGCTCTCCGAGGTAGTCAATGGCATCATGTGTGCTGACATCACGCTCGAGCAGCGCGCGCATATACAAATAGGTCTCATGCCACGGGGAACGGGAAATGACTGGGGACGGTACTGGAATCTTTCGAGAGATTTCAAAGACAGCCTCCGGCGTTTCTTCGACGGGGAAGGACATCCTATCGATATTGGATGTGTCACCTATTGGAGAAATAATATTGAGCATCACCGTTATATCATCAATTCTGTCGGATTTGGAGTGGACCCGCTCTGCTGTAAGAAAGCGGAAACACTCAAGTATTATATCGGTAGCCATCACGTCAACTATCTCTTCGGGCTCATAGCAGCCGTCATGCAGCATAAGGCGCAGCATATGATTCTGACGGTGGATGGTGTACAGGCGGTGGATGACTGTCTCTTCACTATGAATATCGGCAACGGACCTTTTTCTGGAGGAGGTATCCGCCAGAACCCGGAAGCGGACCCGCAGGACGGAGTCTTCAACTCGATGTTCGTCTGCAAACCTACTTTTGCACAGGTATGCAAGGCATTGCCGAATCTCTTCAATGGCAAACTGACAGAGCTGCCGTTTGTCTATCCGTTGGTCGGCAAGGAGATCGAGATATCTTATCGCAAGCATATTCTTTTTGAGGCGGACGGTATCCTCATGAATATCATCGGTCCTTGCAAAGTCTCTTGTATTCACCACGCTTTACAGTTCAGAGTATGATTCTCCAGCAGGGCAGCAACCGCGTCTATACGCGCGAAACGGACACCACAGGACGCACTGTCATACGGGTGGTGGGTACCAACCGCGACGAGAATAGGGCATTCGTCTATCTCGCCCGCCATTTCCATGCAAAAGGACTTCCTGTGCCTGAACTGCTCTGGGTTAGTGAGGATGAAATGACTTATACGCAGGAGGATTTGGGCAACACGCTTCTTTTCGATGCAATCAGCCATGGCAGGGAGACAGGTTCTTTCTCTCAGGAAGAGATATCCCTCTTGGAGAAAACCATCCGTGCTCTCGCGCATGTACAGGTCGAGGGGGCGGAAGGATTGGATTGGACATACTGTTTCCCCGTTCCCGCTATGGACGAACGCGCCATACGATGGGACCTCAATTATTTCAAGTACTGCTTCCTCAAAGGCTCTAAAATAGAGTTCTCGGAACCGAGGTTGGAGGACGATTTTGACAGTTTGGTGAAAAATATCCTTTCGTCTGCCAGCGCTCAACAGGCTACTTTCTTGTATCGTGATTTCCAGAGTCGCAATGTCATGATTCGCGACGGACAGCCTTTCTTCATTGATTTCCAAGGCGGGCGTCGCGGACCCACCCAGTATGACGTGGCTTCTTTTTTGTGGCAGGCGAAAGCCAATATCCCGCAAATGCTGCGGGAGGAACTGATAGATGTCTATCTGGATGAATTAGAACTAATTGTCAATAAATCATACATCGTAAATCGTCAAATCGTAAATAAGACGGCTTGGCGCGCTGCGCTCCCGCATTTCGTCCTCTTGCGTACCTTGCAGGTGCTCGGTGCATATGGCTACAGGGGTTGGTTCGAGCGTAAACAGCATTTCTTGGACTCTGTACCCAATGCCCTGAAGAACCTTGCTGCGCTCTTCGCCGGCTATCCCGATTTGCAAAAACGATATCCGTATATCTGTCATGTTAGTAACGATTTACTCCTTTTCTTATAAACGCGGTATTCCGGAAGATTCCAGCGGAAACGGCGGAGGCTATGTCTTCGACTGCCGCTCTACACATAACCCCGGCAAGTACGATGAGTATAAATCTCTCACCGGCTTGGACCAACCAGTCATTGATTTCCTTGAGAAGGACGGAGAAATAACGGTCTTCCTCTCTTCGGTGGAGAAACTGGTGGACCATCATGTCTCGCGTTTCCTTGAACGCGGTTTCTCGCACCTGCAGGTAGCCTTCGGTTGTACGGGAGGGCAGCATCGGTCTGTCTATTGCGCCGAACATCTCGCCGGACATCTTCACGACAAGTTCGGAGTGCAGATTCATGTGATTCACCGCGAACGCCAAATAGATAAATGGCTCAATAAATGATTAAATGGTAAATGCCCAAATGGTTAATGGCTTGATTTTTGCAGCAGGGCTCGGCACGCGCCTCAAGCCGCTCACAGATACAATGCCGAAAGCACTGGTGCCGCTTGCCGGTAAGCCTCTCCTGCAATGGCAGGTGGAGAAACTGCGTGATGCCGGAGTCACGCATATTGTGGTGAACGTGCATCATTTTCCTGACATGATTATCGATGCTGTTCGCGCAAACAACGGATGGGGATGTGATATCTGTATCTCGGATGAGCGTCAGGCACTGCTTGATACCGGCGGAGGACTTCGTAAAGCGGCTGGGCTCTTTAAGGACAATAGCCCTGTGCTGGCTTGTAATGTGGACATCTTGAGTAATATGGATATCCCGTCGCTCATGAATACCTATGCTGCCTTGTCTGCTGACAATCCTGATTTGCTCGGGCTCCTTGTCGTTAGTCCGCGTGACACCCAGCGCTATCTCCTTTTCGATGATGACAGTCGCTTGCGCGGATGGACGAATAGAAAAACAGCAGAAGTGCGTCCTCAGGCTATCCGCCCTTGGCTGGAGCAGAACAGGCTGACGCCTCTTGCTTTCTCCGGCATGCAGATTCTGAGTCCCGCCGTCTTCACTAAGATGGATAGAGTGGTGGAGGAAAAAGGAGAGGCATTCTCGCTCATTGATCTCTATCTCTCGCTCTGTGGAAAAGAGGAGTTCAAAGCGTTTGTTCCGCAGGACTATAAAATGATGGATGTGGGCAAAATTGACCGGCTAACGGAGGCGGAACTTTTTGCTCGGAGCCTATAAAGCAAGAAAATGCATCTTTTTTTGAAAAAAAATGCCCAAAAATTTGCTCATGTCAAAAAAAAGCAGTACCTTTGCACCCGCTTTTCAAAAACAAATATCCGCAAGCGGTCTCCCTAGCTCAGTTGGTAGAGCAACTGACTCTTAATCAGTGGGTCGAGAGTTCGAGCCTCTCGGGGGACACAAGAGACGCAACGCGTCTCTTTTTTATTCTGTATCCCATAGTGCCTTCTCTGCCTTTACCATACCGTCTTGTCTTTGCCATCCCGGCTATCTATGGAGTGGATGCTTCTATCTATAAGCAACTCACCTCGGGAGAGATCCTCGGAGAAGAGCAAACTCCGGATGAGGAAGAAACCCGCCGCTGACAAATGATATTGCGCGCGCACGCGCACGTTCCTTATATATACATACGTGCGTAAGGCTCCTTTTCTCAGAAAGGGAGCTTTTTTGTCCTCCCGGACGAAAAACATAATTTTACGCCAAAATGCGCAAAAATAATGTACGCAGATTTTCAGCAAGTTACAAAGAAAGTGCAAAAAAAATGCAAAATTATTTGGTCATGTCAAAAATTTGTAGTACCTTTGCACTCGCTTTCGCCCAAAAAACTGGGGTTGCCCAAAAGAGCGCAAGCAAAAATGATCTTTGAAAGATTGTCTATTCATAACAAGATGTAGTACAAGAACTGTAAAATAGTATCCGCCAAGTTTGGCGGATCAAGGTTCCCTAAAGATTCTACACTTGATAAATTCGATTATTCTGAGCTAAGTTATAATTTCTTTTTACAACGAAGAGTTTGATCCTGGCTCAGGATGAA
>JAFSLP010000070.1 GCA_017448345.1 Paludibacteraceae bacterium
AACATAGATAAACACCTCAGTTGATTGTTGCCCTGTCGGGCTCTGTGTTTTTGTAATAACAATCAGCCTCGGAAATAAACCTACAAAACATTTTTGTCAGGCATTGAGTTTGGCGTACTCTTGAGCGAAAACAAAGCCGAAAAGAGAGCAGTACTTCTTTTGGTTCTTGAAGGCGTTTTCGTAGTTGGCGCGTTGGGTGGCATCGGCAAGGGCGGCCTGGGCGTTGGCGTGGGCGGTGGCGAACTTGGTACGCTGCGCTGTCTGGGCGGAAGTCGGTTCTTTGGTAGAAGGATTACAGATCTTACCGGAGAACACTTTGCCGTTCTTACGGAAGAAATACATGTCAGAGTGGCCGCAGATTTTGCCGCTCATGGACTCGATGAGTCCCATCGGTTTTACTTGACTCATAAAAAATAGTTAAGGTTTTAGGTTGTTAAACAATATCGGATCAAATATAAAAGAAAATAAACCTATATAAACACTACTTAACTGTCCGGCGCGTTTACACGCTCACAAACATTCGTACAGCCGTACTACTTATAAACAAGTTTAACTTAGTCCGTCCGAACAAATGTTTACCTCATACAAGGTACGGACAGTCAAGTAGCCATAAACATAAAAAACAGGATTATACTCTTCAAAATTCCATCCTTTTTTCGAAATCGAGTGCAAAGGTACGACATTTGAGAGGGGCGGTGGCGGACTTCGGCAGTGTATGTCATGGTCAGGTATCATCTTGCGCAATAAGTCGTTTTAGGACGGTTACACATCAGAGTTCAATAACGAAAGTCTCACAAAGATACTTGACCGCAGACGGTGGCAGGAGATGAGTGTTTGGGGTCACTCCGAGTTTGCGCAGTTGCGCCGTGTGCATACTCAGCCAACGGGTGAACGTGCGTGTGCTGACACCTGCCGCGTCCGCCAGTTCGTATTTGTACATTGCTTTATATTTTGTTGCCATAGTGATTTTCATTTTAAGCGGGCTATGCCATAGCCCTGTAATACAAGAAGATGTCCACATCGGATGTGGACGCAATAAACAAAGAAAAAAAATAGACAAGCTAAAACTTGACAACAATGGGGGAGCGCGAGGGAAAGCCCCTATACTATGCAGATAGCGTTTATACCCTTCGGAGTAACTCGCCCCCTGCTCGACGAGTTTTGTCGTACCCCATCGACAAAACACGCCTCCGAGAGGGTACAAACTATATCGCTCACAGAGCGAGGGGCTTTGATGAAAAGAAAAGGATAAACACAAAAAAAGAGACGGGGCACGATGAACGTGCTCCGCCTCTCGGAGATTAAGCAGAAATGCTACTTATTTTACTCTCGTGCCCTGGGCGTTGAAGATAGTGCCATCGGGACGGAGGATGTAGAGGGTGCCGTTATGGAGCACCTTCAGGGCTGACGGAGCGTCGGGCTCGGCGAAGAGGTCCTCGATGCCTGTTCCGCTGTTCGGGAAGCGCTCTTCGGTGCTGTACTGCGCCGTGTAGTCGGCGTCAGCCGTAGCAGCCACGATGGCAGGGCTCCACTCGCTGAAGGTGTAGATAAACTGCGTGTCCATCGGGCGGACAGGCGTCTCACCCGTGTACTCAGGCATGAAGCCTTCGCGTACGTCGCTCTCCTGCAGCACGGTGCCGTCCCAGTTGAGGAAGCGAACGGTGTAGGTGTTCCACAGCGGGTTGCTGTCCTCGGCGTCGGTCAGGTACTCGATCTTGTCCACGAGCACGATGCCGTTGGTGGAGGAGGTGTTGGCGAGGTCCCAATAGACTTGTATGCCGTAGCCGGCTTTCCATACCTGTCCTGCCTCCGGGCGGACGGTCAGCGTGCCGCCTTGGGCGGTGATGGCTTCACCGGTGACGGTGTAGAGCAGGTTCGTGCAAGCGAGGTCGCTATAGACCTTTACACCCCAGTCGTTAGCGCTCATGCCGGACTTGCTGAACGAGCCCGCCGGATAGGTCACGCGCACGCCTTGGATAGCACGTCCGAAGCGGTATTTATTCGCTACATACACAGGGTTAGCATTAGCGAGTGTTGCACTCTTGCCTCCGAACTTAGCGTAGTTCCAGCCGCCGTTGTTGTTGGCACCGCCATAGACGGTCCAGTCGGTGTCGTAGGTCCATGCGTCGTTGTAGTTAGAGTGCTTGGACGCGGCGGTGGTGAAGTCGCATACATAGGAAGCGACATTGTTATCTACCGCCTCACCGTCCTCGACGATGCTGCTGAACCATACGTTCCACGGAGCCACGTTGTAGATGTTGCGGCAACCGGCAGCTACGTGCAGGGTGGCGTTCTCCAGTCCGTCAAAGGCGTAGGTGTCCTCTACCGTGCCACCGTTCACAGCCGTTGGGGCGGTCGGGGCAAGCAGATGCACATCTTCCAAAGCCTCCAGAGCTGTTGCACATGTCGAACCAAGTTCTTTGACAGATGCCGGCAGACGGAGCGTCTTAAGTGCACTGCAACCGTCAAAGGCCATTTCGCCCACATATCGCAAACCGTTACAGAAGTTCACTTCCTCTATTGCTGTACAGTTGCGCAAAGCATAAGCGCCTGTACCGACTACGTTATAACCGCGTACGGTCGAAGGAATGGTAACCGTGCCTGTCGTGGCTGCGTCGATAGCCGTATGGTAGATTTCCATATTGCCGGTTACAGGGTCCGGCTCAGCCAGATACTCCACTTTGCCGTAGAGTTCACAGCTCTTTGTCGCCAGATCAAACGCACGGTAGGTCACAGGAACACCCTCTTTGCTGTTCTCCGTGAAGATGACATCCGCGTTTACATGTACTGTCAGCGAAACGGCAGGAGCACTGCTGTGTGTGCCGGCATCGAAATAAACAGCAGTGAATGTGACAATCGTCGTTCCCGGCTGGGCCGGATATATAAGGAACTCGCCCGTGGGATTGAGGTTCTCGTCACACAGCTCAGTGATATTCACCACATCCGGCTCGGTCTGCGTAATATGCATATCAGCCGTAGCGTTGGCTGGGGTATAGGAAATATACAGGGATAGCGGTTCGGCAGACTCCATCAGAGTGACGGAATGACGGTCTATCTCCATGCTCTCCACGTTCACTCTGCCACCTGTATCGTTCGGGTCGTAAACCATCAGACGGCTTGTGCCTTTCTTGTTCGAACCGTCCTTGGCAGTAGCGGTGATGGTAACCTCACCGTCTGTCGGATAACCGAGAATGGTCACCAGACCGTTGGCATCCACCGTCGCTACCGTATTATCAGACGAACTCCAGGATATGGTCTGGTCGGTAGCATAATCCGGGTAAACGGCTGCCGTCAGTTGGATGGTCTTTGTGCCCAGTTCTGCCGAACCGACAGGAAGGGACTTGAACGACGGTTGGACGCTCACTCCCTGAGCACGAACCGTTCCCGCCTTGCGCGTCGGCAGGTCGGCAACGATATGCGGGAACCAGTTCCATGCGCTGCTCGCCTGATACTTAGCGAGTGTGCCCGGGAATTCCACTACGTGCAAGGTGGCGTCATTTGCAATGAGTGCCGTCTTATTGAACGCGTTGGCATTAAGCGCAGGCACATCCGCTGCAAAGCAATACACATCCGTCACATGCGGATAGAGCATGGCGTTCTGATAGATTTGTTTCACGTCGGCTCCTATCTCCACACTCTTCACGTACTGATAGTTGGCGTACTGGCTGGTGATGTCCGAACCGATAGAGGTGATCTCATCTGTGTAGATGATATTCTCCATATAGATCGCGTACTGGTGATGCTGCGCCATCACTGCGCCTGTTGTGGAACATTCGCCTTCGCCCATGAAGGTCATCGTGCCGTCGCTCTCCAACAGCCACAGGCAGTTACCGGCGTTGGTGTTCATCAGTCCGCCTACAGGCAGCATAGGCTCGCCGTACGCAGAGTCGGCAACAATATTCATCTCTTTCCAGATGTCTGCTTTCTTATAGATACGCACGTAGTCCGCCGGTACATACGCCGTTATATCCGACAGCGTCAGACCAGTGAAGGCAGTGGCTTCTATGGCAGCCGGTGTCGGAGAAGCACTGTAGATGTGGTCAAGGCTCGTGTTCGCGAACGCAGTGGCATAGACATTGCGGCAGTCGCTGCCCAGTTCCACGGTGGTCAGCGCCGAGCAGCCGTTGAACATCGACGTGCTCACAGCCGATGCCGTACCGTCCATCTTCACGTGGCGCAGTGCCGT